>WRDC01000057.1 GCA_009783635.1 Methanimicrococcus sp.
GGCTCCTTCGTTTCCTCCGGCTCCTTCGTTTCCTCCGGCTCCTTCGTTTCCTCCGGCTCCTTCGGACCCGTTGGCTCCTTCGTTTCCGTCGGCTCCTTCGTTTCCGCCGGCTCCTTCGGACCCGTCGGTTTCCAAAATCCTCAGCAGCTCTTTGACAGGCGCATCCGTTTTAAACGACGTTCCCGAAAAATGTGTCCTCGTCGCGATATATCCCGCGCCTCTTAATTTTCCCAAAAATGTCTCCATCGGCGGCGCGGAAATCCGAAGTTTTTCACAAAGCTGATGCTGGTCATAAAAAAACGGGATATCCGCTTCGGCGCAGCAGACCTAAAGTAATTTTTTCACATCCGCTTTTTTATTCAGCGTCATCGCATCCGCTTCTGAAATAACCTCATCGCAAAATGAAATATCTTTCAGCGGCCCCAGCCAAAGCGGACCGGAAATCTTCCTTTCGGATTTTTTCCTTTCGGAAGCCCCGCCGCTTTCATTCCGGCAACAGGGGCAGGTTTTATCCAAAAAAACAGCCAATCCTTCTTTTGTTTCCCGATGACCGCAAACCGGACACCACGCGACAAATCCGAGATTTTGAAGCGTTTGGTCTGTATTTTTGGCTCCGTGGAGAATTTCGGCGTAAACGCGCACATAATGACGCGTCGCGTGAGAAAATAAAACACGGATGCCCTTTTCAAATTTTGCCGTTTCGCGCGCGATGCTGCCGATTAAAATACGCAGACCCATTTCGCCGTGAAATTCATTATTCAGCGGAACGGCCGAATATTTGCGCATCCCGGATTTTAAATGCGCGCCGCAGAGCGGGGCGGTATCCGTCGCCGTGACACCGAGAAGAAATGACGCGGAAGAAGCGGCGGCATCCAAAAACGGAGACGGCGTTCCGAACGGGTCGATGTCAACGATTGCAAATTTTTGACTGTGAAGCAATGTGTTCGCATTCCGGCAGGAAACAAAGGCCGTTTCTTCAAGACCGTTATGAGAAATATTTTTTTGAATAAGAGTTGTGGCCTCCTCCTTCCAGTCATTTAAAACAGCGGAAATACCGACTTCTTTAGCAACGCGAAGCCCCCGAATACCGGATGCTGAAAAAGCGTCGCAATAAGTGATTTGAGATTTTTCAAACCCTTTTCGCCCCATCAGTTTCCGAACATAAACGGAAGTAACGGCGACATTGACATCACGGTTGAACTCCATTTCGGGATTGTAAAAAACGGAAGCCGATGCTGACGGATTGTCGGGATCATTATCTTTCGGAATAAAAACTTCCGTTCGGCCTTCTTGAACTAAGCGGTACATTTTCATCTTACGGTTAAATTATTTCAACTTCGGCTTCCATCATTTTCAACTTCAATCTTCATCATTTTCAACTTCAGTCTCCATCATTTTCAACTTCAGTCTCCGTCATTTTCAACTTCAGTCTCCGTCATTTTCAACTTCAGTTTCCATCATTTTCAACATCAGTCTCAGTCTTCGAAAATTTTTTGGACGAACCATTCGGGGTCAAATTTCAGCAAATCATCATATTCCTGACCGATGCCGAAAAACAGAATCGGTTTTTGAGTGATGGAAGCAATAGAGATAGCGGCGCCGCCTTTGGAGTCCGCGTCCAGTTTGGTCAAAATCGTACCGCTGATCGGAACGGCGGCGTTAAACTGTGAAGCGCGTTCTACCGCATCGTTGCCGGCTGTCGCCTCATCGACAAAAATGATTAAATCGGGCGCGCTGACGCGGCAAATTTTTTCCAACTGTGCCATCAAATTAACGTTTGTGTGCATACGCCCGGCGGTGTCTGAAAGCAAAACATTGACTTTGCGCGCCTTAGCATACTGGAGAGCGTCATAAATAACGGCAGCCGGATCCGAGCCTTCCTGATGGCGGATTGTTTTAACGCCGAGACGGTCGGCATGGATTTGAATCTGGTCAATGGCGCCGGCGCGGAAAGTATCCCCGGCGGCAATGACAACGGAATAGCCGTTCTTTTGGAGACGGTTGGCCACCTTTGCAATGCTTGTCGTTTTTCCGGTTCCGTTGATGCCGACAAAAGCAATGTGAATGGTTTGACCGCTGTGGCCGGCAATGAATTCGTCAAAGTCGAAAACATTCGCGGACATGACTTCCAGAATCGCGTTCCTCAATGACTCCTCGACAATACCGCTTGTTTTTTTCCCGAACCGTTTGCGAGTGCCGCTGAGCTGTTCTTTAACGGACGCGACAATGGTATCTGTCACGGAAAGCGCCAAATCGCTTTCCAGCAAAGCGATTTCCAGCTCCTCCAGGGGCCCTTCTAAATCTTTGTCATCCAATATGACCTCACCGTCAAAGATGAGTGCTTTTGCCTTTCCGAAAAGGCCGACTTTTTCCGGTTTCGGCTCTGCTCCGGCATCAGGTGTTTTTTCCGGGTCTTTCAGATCAATGGCCATGGCCGTGTCCTTGATGACAGCCGCATCCGCCGCGCTTTCATTTTCAATGCCATCTTTTAATACGCCGGAATCGGCGCCCGTGCCGGCAGCGTCGTCTTCCTCAAAGACGGTTTCCGGCTCATCCGGCAGAACAGCCTTTTCTTCAACCGTTTTGTCAAGCGATTTGGTAAAACTCGCCAGTTTTTCTTTTAATTTCCCGAACAAAATGAATCACCCGTGTGGTAAAATGGAACATCTGTGAAGCCGCCCGTCCTTTCAAATCCGGAGGCAATTAGAATTTGATATGAAAAAAGGAAAACGAATATAAATATGTGCTTCACCGAAAAAATTTGAAAGAACGAAAAAATGAGGCGCTGCAAAAAAAGAAAAAAAGGCAGTTTTGAAAAAAAGAAAAAAAGGCAGTTTTGAAAAAACAGTTTTGAAAAGACAATTATGAATCAAAAAAATTAAGAAAAGGGAACGCCGTTTTTCTAAAAACTTATTTTTTAGGTTTTTGAAAAAGACGGCGTTCGGGTTTTCATTTAATTGAGAGACGGGTATTCCGTTTCCGTTTAAGCTTTAACCTTTTCGGGGTCCGCTTTGCCTTTCATCAATTTTCTGACTTCTTCCCAATCTTTGCCGGCCGCGACGGCCTGAGCGATTTTCACGGCATCCAAGGGACTTTTGCCGTAAACGGAGTTGGAGAACGTTTCGACGAAATGGTCATCTACCGCCGCGCCGCCGCAAGCTACGGGGACTCCGGAGAAGGCAATGCTCTCGGCAAGCGCTCTTAATCCATCTTTTGTCGTGCTCATCAGAGAAGTGCCTGTGACGAGGTCGATTTTTTCTTTTTTAACCAAATCAACGACGTCACCCACCAAAACGTCACGGCCCATATCAATGACTTCAAAGCCGTTGGCGCGAAGAATGGCGGCGACGATGTTTTTACCGATATCGTGAACGTCGCCTTCAATCACAAGAGACGCGACACGTCCGGCAGACGGAATGTTTCCGAGTTTATCCTGACAAAGCGCGACGCCGGCAACCAGCGCATCGTTCGCCAAAAGAATTTCGGGAACAAAAGCCTCTCCCATGTCATAGATTTCACAGACGGTTTGAATACCCGGCATCAGCGAATGAACGACAACGTCTGTCGGGTCACGGCCTTTGGCCAGCAATTCACCGGTCAGCCGCTGAGCGTCTTTGACGTTGCCCTCAATCACGGCTTTTGTCAGGACGGCATAATCCGGATCCGCCGGCTTATAATTTTGGCGGATTTCTTCGGCCGTCAACTTCTTTTTGCCGGATCCCGCAACCGTTTCGCCAAAACCGATGCGAATGCCGGCCTCCAACAATTCCTGATACCTTTTCGGATTTTTCTCTCTAAATTCTGCAATTTCAGCGGCGGCAGTGTCAATGTGATGAATCATTTTAAATACCTCCCGACAACTTCATCCGGCGATTTGCCCTGCGATTTTTCATACTTGCCGATTCCGACACCGATTTCCCGAATGGTTGCTTCAATGTCGCCCGGCTGCGGAACGGGTGTTTCGCGGCAGGCCCGCACATAAGCTTTCAAATTATCAACGGATGTTCCGAAAGAAACATCGCAGGCGGTTCCGACAACGTCGGTGCCCTGCCGGATGCAGTCGCGCGTCCGGTTGTAAACGTCCTCGGGCGTACCGTTTGGCATTAAGTCAATGACATCCAAACTGCCGAGAATGGACATACTGTTGCCGAGAACCTGCCGGCAGTACCAAACGGGAACGGCGTCAAATGAGAAGCAGTCCATGCCGCTTTTTTTAATGTAAGGCAGCAGCTTGCTTGTGTTGCCGCAAATATGCAGGATTTTCGGAGCGCTGACTTCGCGCGCCATTCTTTGGTGAGCGGGCAAAACGAATTCTTCATACGTTTCGCCGGAAATCAAGTCACCCGATGCCGACGGATCTGCCGGGAACAAAATGTGCGCGCCGGCGCTCACTTGCTGCCGGCCGTATTCAATCACGAAGTCCGTTGCGGCATCGATAAAAGCGTGCGCTTTTTCGGGATTCGTTCGTGTCCAGCGAACCAGATTTTCAACGCCGGCGATGTGTCCCGCAACCGTAAAAGGCGCCGTGATGACGGGAATAATCGGAAGCATACCGGCATACCGCTCTCTCAGGATTGAAATCGCTTCCAAAACGACGGCAGCCCGGCTGTTTGAAGCAAAGTCGGAATCCCATGTTACGTCCTTCGGGTCGGTATAAGCGTGCGCCGCAACCGGCGGCCGGTCGGTTTTATTCCAATCCAGCGGACAGCCTAAAACCTCAGCCTCCAAAGAAATATCAAATTGCGGTCGGGCAGCTTCAATGCCGCAAACTTCATAGGGCGCCGCCGCCAGATCCGCCATCATTTTCGGATCACGGTGCGCCTGCGGCCATGTCGCGCCGACATGCGTCATTAGCTCTGCCGTCGTTTGTGCAAGCGGGTTGGCCGGCGGGACGTAATCAACGCGTCCGCCGAGCACCGCAGCTAACGCGCGGCGAGCGGGAGTCATTTCTGAAACCATTCTATTTTCCTCCTATACGATACGAATACCTATACGATACGAATAAATATCCCACACACAGACAAAAAATGAATCTGCAAAAAAAGGCAGAACCGTTTAAGATTCCGCAAGTCCGTTTTTGGAGTGAAAAACACTCCTTAGAAGCTATATATCGGGTGGAGAATATATAAAATAAACCGATTGCAATAATTTGCCTTGTCTATGATATAACAATCGGCGATTCTCTGTTAAAAAAGGTCAATAATCAGAGCAAGGATTTTCTCTTCATCTCTTCCGATTCTTTATTCAAACCGGAGTTTTTTTATTCAATTTTATTCAAATCAGAGTTCTTTATTCAAATCAGAGTTCCTTTGTTCAACTCAGTTCTTTCAACTCAGTTCTTTCAACTCAGTTCTTTCAAACCGGAGTTCTTTATCCAAATTCCAAATCAGATTTCTTTATCCAAATCGGAGCTGCTCCCCGCTGCCTGAGTCTGATAATCTATTTCAGCGGCGCCTTTTCCGATGGGGCTGAAAATCAGCCGGATACCGCTGTTTTTGATATAATCCCGAACACGTTTTGCGGTATGGGCGACCATCCCCTGACTTGTTAAAATCAGGCACCGGCTGCCCGTAATTGCGTTTAAGATCGAACGGTCGATCACGCCCGAGTTGCAAACAATCTGTATGCCTTGGTTTTCGGCGATGTCTTTGCTCAGTTTGCCCATGGCGCCGATATGATTGATATCGTATTTTTTGACAATGGTTTCAAATTCGTCTTTATCGAAACTTTCCATGTTGTAAACATAAACGGCCCCCGGCCTCAGAACCCGGCGCTTCAGTTCGACAACGGCGGTACCGTCATCATTTCGGAACAGGACGCGTGAATTCACGGCTTCATAAAGCCCTTCTTTTGTATAATCGCCGAACAGAACGCCTAAATTAACGCACTGGCCGACAGCGACTTCGGGGCTGATGTCAATGCGCATCAAATCAATTGACCGCAGCGTTCGAACGAGCTCCGGCAGATCTTTCGGATGTCCGTTTCCCGTTGACAGCCATCTTTTTTCCAGCTCTCGGTAAATATCCAAAATGAGCGGGTTTTTTAAAGAGGAATCACGAACTTGCTCTTCTTTTGAGAAGACAGCGCCCGGACTGCCCTCATCGATCAGGCGGCTGTCCGACAGCAAATAAACGTAATCCGACCAAGCGTAAGCCAAATCAACGTCGTGGGTTGAAATGATGATGGTCTTTCCCATGTGGTTCAATTCGTTCAGAATGTCTAAAATCTCATCGGCGCCCACGGGATCTAAATTGGACAGCGGTTCGTCCAAAATGATGACCTCCGGGTCCATTGCCAACACGCCGGCGATGGCCGTGCGCTTTTTCTGGCCGCCGCTTAAATGATGGGGAGGTTTGTCTTTGAGATGCCGGATGCCGAAATGGTCCAGCATTTGGTTGACAACGCGTTCGACTTCCTCTTTGGAATAACCGAGATTCGTAGGACCGAAAGCGATATCCTGATAAACCGTCGGCGCAAAAAGCTGGTCGTCCGAATTTTGAAAAACAATGCCGACCTTTTTGCGGAGGTCGCGAAGACCGGAGGACGAATACTCAACATCCTTTCCGTCGTAAATGATTTTTCCTTTCTTCGGTTTCAATGTGCCGTTCAATAACAGGAAAAGAGTCGACTTTCCGGAACCGTTTTTCCCGACGAATGAAATTCTTTTGCCTTCGGGGATTACGATGGAAATATCATCAATGGCTTTGGTTCCGTCAGGATAACTGAATTCTAAATTTCTGGTTTCTAAAATCATAATGAATTTCCTTAAATTTGATGAATTTCCTTAATTTGATGAATTTCCTTAATTTGATGAATTTCCTTAATTTGATGAACTTCCTTAATTTGATGAACTTCCTTAATTTGATGAACTTCCTCAATTTGATGAATTCCCTTAAATTAAAACCGTCATTAAAAGACTTGGATCCCCCGGGAATATATGAAAACGGCAATGACTGAAAAGACAAAGACGGCGGAAAGAAGCACATCCGGAACGGAAATCTTGTATTTGGCTTCGTAGTGAGCCAGTTTACCGTCATAACATCTGGAATTCATGGCCAGATAAAGGCGGTCTCCCTGTTCCAGTGTTTGAATGAACAGGCTGCCGACAAGCAGGCCGGCCGAGTAGACGGTGCTTCTGTAATTGCGATAGCCGAATCTCATTTTCTGCGCCGACTGAATATTCAAAAGAAGGTCCAAAAATACGAAGATGTACCGGTAAATCAGCATCGTCAGCTCCGTGAAAACATCCAGAAATGAAAAGCGCTTGAAGTAAGAGAACAATTCAAGAATCGGTGTGGTCATCGCTAAAAAAAACATACTTGAAACGCCGCTGAGAGACCGGACAAAGATAAGAATCGACAGATTTGCGCTTCCCTGCGTGACGGTCAACATCCATTTGAAAACCGGAATTTCCAAGAGAACACCGCCGCCCTGCCCAATGGAAAAGAAAGCTAAAATAATACAGCTGACGGCAATGAAACCGAGAACGGATAAAAATAATTTGAAATACAGGCGGATCGGAATTTTGCCGAAGACCAGCGTCGCGAAAATCATGCAAATCAAAATAAAAGCCGGAAGAACGGGTGAATTTGCGAGAAGTCCCGCTGCCAGAGCGAAGATGACTAAAAGCACTTTAAGAGTTGTGTTTTTGTATCTCAGCGGACTGAGAAGTGCAATGTCGTCCATATTTCTCATAATTGGTCATTTCCGTCTGTGATACCGTGAGAATACCGTCTTCATTTCATCTGAAATATTTCGTCTGATTTTCGTCTGATTATTTGTCCGGTCTAAAATTTGTTTTTTAGACAATAATAATTTAGATGAATATGAGAAACGCTGTTATAAAGCTTTTGCATAAAATCAAAATAAATCAGGTATGCTGTACTTGAAAATAAAACGAATATGAAAAAAAGAAACAAAAAGTAAGACGAAAATGAGAAGAGATAATAAAAAAAGGGCGTACCGGCTGTTTAGAATTTGAACCTCCGCCTCGTTCAAATCAGAAGCAAGAGAAGGTTATTTTTTGGATGAAACGATAATTTGAAACACCCGTTTTCTTCAATTTAATTCAAAACCCGAACGCCCCTTTTTCAATTAAACCTAAAAGATAAGTTTAGGGAAAAGGGGCGTTCACTTTTCCTGGCCTTAAAAAAAGGGTGTTTCATTTTTTGTTTTTGTATGAAAAACAGAAAAGCTGAAAAATTGAAAAAGTGAAAAAAATAGAAAGCTGAAAATTGAAAAAGTGAAAAAAATAGAAAGCTGAAAATTGAAAAAGTGGAAAAAATAGAAAAGCTGAAAATTGAAAAAAGTGAAAAAAAGCTTAAATTAAAAAATTTAAGCTTTTGCGTGCTGCTTTTTGCATTTGTTCATGCCGTAGTAGTACCCGAAGAAGAGGCCGATAATCAGCGCGCCGATCGCTCCTTGCAAACAGAAGAGCAGAGCTTCGGTCTCGCCTCCCGGCGGTTCCCAAAGGGGTTCGAAAATGGGTTCATAATCGGGATCGATCTCATAAATCAAATCTTCGGCCATACCGTCGGCGCCGCTGAATTCGGAGTCGTGTACGGTTGTCTGGTAAAGGAAAACACCGGCGAAAATGATGAGTGCCGCAATCAAAATGTATTCGATTTTTATTGACATGTTGGTACCTCAGGCATTAATTTTAGCAAGCTGTTCTTCTGAAATCGTCTTTGTCTTGAGGAAGAAGTCGCCTTTGAGTTTTGCGATGTATTTGAATGCCACCATAATGATCAAACCTTCAATAATGGCAAGCGGGATCTGCGTAACAGCGAAAATCTCAAGGAAGGGAATGAAGTTATCCATACCGTAAGCAAGCGAAAGCTGGAGAGCTGTCATGACATAAGTACTCAAGTCCGCAATAAAGACAACCAAGAAAACGGTCACATAAATGTTGAGTTTGGTCTTTTTCAAAATTCTGTATAAGCCCCAAGCGAGGAGCGGTCCGAAGAAGCCCATGGAGAAACAGTTGGCGCCAAGCGTGGTTAAACCGCCGTGGGCCAGTAAGACGGCTTGGAACAGCAAAACGATTGCCGCCAGAACCGAAGTGATCGCCGGACCGAATGTGAAAGAAGACAGGCCGGTACCGGTCGGATGCGAAGACGACATACTGACGGCAGAGGGGATTTTCAAACTGGACAAAACAAAGATAAAAGCGCCTGAAACGGCCAAGAGCGGCAGAACTTCACGGTCTTTGCGGACAATTTTGTTGAGCTGGTAAATACCGACGATCAAAATGATCGCGGTGATTGCCCACCAAAAAATGGCCCATTCCCACGGAAGCATGCCTTCCATAATGTGCATAGCTTAACTCCTGAATTTTTGGATTACAAGTAAACGGAATGAAATAATTAAAACACACCGAAAAACAATTTAATTTAACAACAAGGGCTTCTCAGCCCGATAAGGTAATAAAAAAATGTAAATCGGTGTTAATACATTGATTAATTACACATTTCTAAGATATAAAGACATGAGATTTGGGTCATATATCTAATCATAAAAGATAAGATAAAAAATAAGATAAATCCCGAATCATGTCAAAAAATAAATGAAAAAAATAAAAAA
>WRDC01000058.1 GCA_009783635.1 Methanimicrococcus sp.
ATAACACCGAGCTTCAAATCGCCGATATGATCCGAAAAGGCAGCACAAAAGCCGCGATCATTTTAGACTTTGAGCACGCGGGAGATGATTATCAGATTGAACAGCAATTCCGATCCCAGAAAACAGGAACGGCGGCGAATTCAAAATCCGTTTTGAAAAAAAACGGAGAAATCATCGCGGAGCAAGCGAAAGGAACTTACGACGCGCTGAAAAAAATGCTGAATATGGATGAGAAGAACTTTCAGAACTGCTCTTACATCCGGCAGGGCGAGGTGGACGCGCTCATTAACGCCAAACCCAAAGACCGCCAGCAAATGATTGATGATTTACTCAGACTCGGTAAATTGGAAGAATACCGCGAGAGAGCTCAGGAATCCAAAAAGGCGGTCAACCGCATTCTCCGTCAGGAAAATGATAACAGAATAAGCCGGCAAGAAAAAATCGAAACTCTGCGGGGACAAAACCTTCATGAAGAACTCAACCGCAGGCGCGAAGCGATTGAAAAGATCAATGCGTCCGTTGAAAAGAAAAGGAAGGAAAAGGAAACCGCTTCGGGAAAACTGGCGCTTTTGGAATTAAAGTTAAAAGAAATCGAAGATGATAAAAAAGAAATCGAAACTTTGAAAAAAGACGCAGCCGACCTCGGAAGAAAACTGGACATTGAAATTTCAAAGCGAGACGAAGCGCTTTTGGAAATCGTTGCCGCCGAAAAGAAAGAAAAAGAAATAACGGAAAAATCCGAAAAAATCCGAAAAGGATTAAATGAAACAAAAGAAGTGGCCGCAGCAAATGAATTGCCCAAAATAACGGAAACGAATATTGAATTATTTATCAACGCCGCCAAAGAAGCGGAAAAGAAATCTTTAGAAATAAAACACAACATTTCCGAACAGGCCGCCGTCATCTCCGCAAACAGAACAAACATTGAAAAAGGCATTTTAAAGAATGAAACGGATGCAAAAACGTTGAAAGAGACGCAGGCGGCCATAGAGCTGCAGGCGGAAAAACATACCGGCGCCGTCAATGCCGCGAATGCCGCCGTAGAAGGCGGATTTACGAAAGCGGGCATCGAGAAAAACGCTTTTTTGACACTTTTTGATGAATTGTTTAAAGAGTTCAAAGAGGAAGTGGAACAAAAGAACATCATTGAAAATGCCGCAAACGCGGGCGAAGACGCGGCAGAAAGAGAAGCGGAAACGGCTGACATTCATAATATGCTTTTTTATTCCGGTGTCGTGAAAGCGGAAGAATTGCCGCTGCCATCGGACGAAAGCTTATGGAATACACTGATTGGCGATATTGAAAAGCTTGAAGCGTTTATTGCCGCCAAAATCAAAAAGGAGGATGTCCGGCTGACCGACGAAGAGAAGAAAAAGGCGTCGATGAAAGGCGAACTGGAAGAGAAAGAGAAAGGCGCTGAAGAGATTGAAAAGGAAATTCGCCGGCTGAATACGGAAAAAGAAAAAACGGATACAACTTTAAAAACAGAACAGGCGGAATGGACAAAGAAGAAAAAGTCGGGTTCTGATTTTGAAATTTCGCTGACGGAACACGCTAAAAAGAGAAATGAAAAGCTCAAAGCTTGTCCGGTTTTAAAAGAAACGGTGCCTTCGTCCCGATATCAGCTCAATGATATTTCGGCAAAAGATATTGGCGATGCCGCCGAAATTTTATCAAAGAAAAAAGAATCATTAGTGGCCGAAGAATCGGGGCTGAAATCGGAAAAATCCGAGATTGAAAAAGCGGTCTTAAAGAGAGAAACGTTGCTGAAAGCCGGCAAATGCCCGACCTGCGGACAGGAAATCACGGCCGCCGTCCATACGGAACACGGAGCGGGAGACGAAATGAAACGTCTTGCGGGAATCAAAATCCGATTGGAAGAGATTCGAAAAGCGACGGCGGTCAATGATCCGCAGGCTGTTCTTTTGAAAGAGATTCAAAAAATTGATGAAAATGTTGAAAAAATCCGGTCAGAAATCAATACCTTAAGCGCCGAAGAAAAGGGAAAGGCGGAATTGATTGAAAAATATCAAAAGGATTTGATTGAAAACGAACGGCAAAAGGCTGAATGGAATGCGCGGAAAGTGGAAGCGAGCGTATTTTGCGACGCGCGGAAAAAAGATCTGGAAAGGGTCGAAAAACGGCTGTCGGAACTGAAAGCCGAAAGTTCTCGAAAAGATGAGAAAAACCGGATGCTTTCGGAAAGAAAGAAAGAATTTTCAAATGCCGCCCACAGCATTCTGCGGGACTATAAAACACTTGAAAGCGAAAGAAAACTTTCCAAAGAATCCCAAAAGCGGATGGAAGAGATTGAAAAAGCGGGAGAGGAGAACGGGAAAAATCTTCAGGCTTTAAAAATCGAGCTTGAAAAAATAACGGCCAAGGAAGAAGAAATAAAAGCGCCGGAAAGGGAAGCCGTGAAAAATCTGGAAGCGAAAACTGAAATTTTGTCGGCGGCTGAAAATTTGAAAAACCTGATAAATGAAAAAGAAAGAATCAAAGTTCTCACGAGCGGCAGAAAAAAGGCAATTGAGCAGCAGGACACAACAATTGATAATTTGAAGAGTCAAAAATCCGAAAAAGAAATGAAAGCCAAGAATTTAGCAGAAAAAGTTGCTACTTCCGGTTTCGTAACCGAAGACGGCATTTCGGCGGAAGAACAAAAGAAACGGCTTTTTGAGACGATGAAAGCTCTTTCGGAAGAAATTTCGAAATGGGAGCAGAAGAGGTCTGACGTTGACCGGGAAATCGGAATGTTCGAAAACGAAATCAAGCAGCTCGAGCTGTTTGAAAAAGAGTCGGAAGCGTTGAGAAATAAAACGGAATTTTTGGCATATGCGGCCAAAGAGGTCGCGGCGCTTGAAGAGATGTACCACCGCATCCGTTCCGATATGCGTTCCAAAAATATCGAAGCGTTGAGCCAATTGCTCAACGAAATGTTTGATCTGATTTATTCCAATAATTCTTATTCACATTTGGAGCTGGACACCGATTACAATTTGAAAGTTCACGAAAAGGACGGGGCGGTTTTGGAGCCGAAACAGCTCAGCGGCGGCGAGCGCGCAATTTTCAATTTGGCGCTTCGCTGCGCGATTTACCGCCTTCTCTCTTTTGGTTTTGGTGAAAACAACACGGGAAAAACGACACTTCCGCCACTCATTTTTGACGAACCGACCGTCTTTTTGGACAGCGGGCACATCCGCCAATTGATAAAACTGATTGAGCATATGAGAGAAGACGGCGTCGGACAAATTATTGTTGTCTCGCACGATGAGTCGCTCATCGATTCCGCGGATGAAAATTTCAAAATTGAGAAGGACCCGCTGACAAACGCGTCCGCTGTTGTTCGCGGCTGAATAAAAAAAGGTTTTTTGAAAAAGCGCAATCCGTCTCAATTGTGATTAGGATTCCAAATAGTAATAATCGCCTTTTTCTTTTTGTTCCCGGTCCAGTCTGGACATGTAATTATTGACGCGCGGACGCTTTGTTTCCTCATCGCGGCGGAATGTGATGTCCAGATTTGACAGGAATTTGTTCATTCCGTTTTTCATACCGGTCGGCGCGTTGGCAACACCGTTTTTGGACGGGACGCCTTCAAAAACGATCAAGCGCTGGCTGATCATGTCGATCATGTAAATGTCGTGGTCGACAACCATTGCCGTCTTGCTGTTGCTTTCGGCAAAGCGCGTGATGACGCGGGTCGCAATGGCGCGCTGCTCAACGTCTAAGTGAGCGCTCGGCTCATCCAAAATGTAAAAATCGGCTTCCCGGCTCAGACAAGCGGCAATGGCAACGCGCTGCAGCTCGCCGCCGCTCAAATCGGTCAGATAACTGTCATACAGTTTATCCAGCTGAAGCGGGCGGGCAATTTCCGTTTCATAATAGCCGGTCCCGAACCGGTCGGCAACACTCATCATCAGGTCGCGGACACGGATTTCCGCATCGGCTTTGATGTACTGCGGTTTATAAGAAATTTTGACGTCAATGCCGACTTCGCCCGCATCGGGTTCGATTTCACCCGCGAGGATTTTAACAAACGTGGATTTGCCGGTGCCGTTGGGGCCGACAATGCCCAAAACTTCGCCTTGTTTCACATTGCCGCCGACAGCTTTTAATGAGAAAGCGTCACCGAATGCTTTTGTGAAAGAGTCGTAGGCCAAAATCGTTTTGACAACCGAACCTTCTTTTGGCGGATGGGTTTCAAACCGAATGGTTTCGTCGCGAATGCGCATATTTTCTTCGGGCAGATAGCCTTTAATGTACTGATTGATACCGACGCGAACCGTCTTTGGAAGCGTGATGACGCCGTACCCCGCCGGCTGACCGTAAGCGATGTGAACGGTATCGGTCAACATATCTAAAATGGCCAAATCATGCTCGACAACGAGAACGGATTTATCCAATTCTTTCGCCAAATCCTGAATTAAACGGGCGGCGTTGATTCTTTGGTAAATATCAAGGTAAGAACTGATTTCGTCAAAGAAATAGAAATCGGCTTCTTTGACGATGCACGCGGCAAGCGCAACTTTTTGAAGCTCGCCGCCGGAAAGGGCGCTGATATCGCGGTCCAGAATATCTTCCATCTCCAGCCGTTTCACAACTTCGTCAAGGCGGCCGCTTGTATTGGCTTTATTCAAAAGGCCGGACGTGTTTCCCTTAAAAGCTTTGGGAATCAAATCCACATATTGCGGCTTTTGTGAAACTTTCAGATTGCCGGAAGAAACGAGTTTGAAATAATCGGCCAAAGCGGTACCGGCATAATACTCCAATACCCTTTCCCAAGACGCGTCGGCTTCGCCGAAATTCGGAACCAGATTACCGGAAAGAATTTGAACGGCGGTACTTTTACCGATGCCGTTGGGTCCCAATATGCCCGTCACTTTTCCCTGCCGGGGAACGGGCAGGCCGTAAAGCGCAAATCCGTTTTGACCGTAGCGGTGTGTCGGATGGTCTAAAGATTCGGGAAGCCCGATAATCATAATGGCGTCAAACTGACATTTTTTGATACAAATACCGCAGCCGGAGCACAAGGATTCAGTAATCACGGGTTTGCCGTCTTCTTCGCTGAACAGAATGGTCTCGTCGCCCGTGCGGACGCGCGGACAAAATTTGTAACATTCCTTGCTGCATTGGCGCGGCTGACATTTATCTTTGTTTAAAACGGCTATTCTCATGATGTTCCCCCAAAAGCGGATAATTGTGTGCGAATGATTAATTTTGACCTTAAAAAATCCCAACCATTTTTGAAATAAATCCGGCTGTCGGCGGCGGATTCAAACCGGCGGCCGCACAGCCTGAAAAAAAGTCCGGCGGTTGCCGGAATTATCACAAGATATTCAAAAGGATAGTCCAAGTTACAAGACAGAAAATCGTGACCAAGAATTGGATCCCAAACCAATCCTTCCAGTTCAGTAAAGCCATATTCATTTTAAGCGCGGGGAAAACCAACCTTCTCTGAATATAATACGTCAGTGTCACGATCACCATCAAAATGATAAGCCAGAATTTGTCTTCGGCCGACCCGAGCGTAAAGTAACAGATTCCACCGCATATGATTCCGAAAATTGAGGCAACCATTGTCCGAAGCAGGCTTTCCCGATACATCCGTTTCTTTTCTTCGGGTGTTTGCTCAACTTTTCCGCTTGCGGTAATGTGGTAATCTCCCACCGGCTCCGCATTGACATGCTCCGGTTTCTCTGTCGGCGGCCGTGTCTTTGTATCCTTCTTAACCATTTATTTCATTCTCCGGAAATTTTTCAAAAATGACAGTCTTCACTTCGCTCCGACCTCAATTTTTGACAAGAAACTGCAATTTGGACCCAAAAGCAGATAAAAATTTATTTTGAACTTGCCTTTAGTTTATTGATATTTCATATTTAAACCCGTTGACGACAAATAATAGAATGAAACGAAAGGCGGTCAAATAATTTAAAATGGGCGAGGAGAACAAAAAAATGATGAGAAATCCGGCTGAAACGATTGGGAATTTAATTGATAAACAAAGTGTCAGCTTTATAAGTTCCGTTGACGACGACGGTTTTCCGAATACAAAGGCAATGCTGGCCCCTTGTAAAAGGGAAGGGATAAAATCGTTTTTTTGGCATACGAACAGCCCGTCACTGAGAATAAAGCATTACAGGGCGAATCCGAAAGCTTGCGTATATTTTTATGATAAAAGGTTTTTCCGGGGCGTCATGTTAAAGGGAACAATGGACGTGTTGGATGATGATAAAATAAAAAAGGAATTGTGGAAGGACGAATATTCAATATATTACCGAGACGGAAGGGATGGCGGCGATTTTATAATCCTGAGATTCACGGCGGAAACCGGAAGGTATTACAGCAACTTCCATTCGGAAGATTTTAAAATTGAATGAAAAAATAAACCTTCGTTTGCGGCCCCCCATTTACGATTTATCCGCTGTTTCAAGCGGCTTTTTTAGGCCGTATTTTTGAATCCGCCACTTGCCGGCATACCAAAAAGGCTGCTCTTGCGGCGCATTTATTCCTTTCCGATAATATTTCGTATTTGGTTGATCGAAAAAGCTTTGAAACCGTTTTTCTCAAGATGTCCGGCAAATTTGTCCGTTCTCGGGCTTTTATCCGGATGGTAAACGACCGTCACCTTCGGCGAAATATCCTTTACCATTTGCAGGAGCCCGTTCACATCCAAATGGTCGCTGAGGCGGATGATTTCAAAAGGATAATCGGGGCGGCAGGTTAAAACGTATTTTCGCGTATCGGAACCGAAAGACGATAATTCATTGACGGGAACGATACAGATGCCACAATGTTCTTTTTTTGAAATGCTCATTTCAACGGAAGAAAAAGAACAGGTTTGCGTTTTAATAAATTCGCCGCCGGCTTCCGCTGAAATTTGAGTTTGTAAATAGGATTGTGAGCAGGAGACAGACCCGAATGGTTCGGCGTAAGAGCCGGCGTCAAGTTCGATGAGTTCGCCGGCATTTGGAACAAAGTTTTCCGTCAAAGACAGTGTTTTGCCGTTCATTGCAATCGGCCCGTTGTATCCCATATCCCGAAGAATCGAAACCGCTTTTTGAGATTTTCCGAATTCATAAGCCCCGAACGCAATCCGCCGTTCTCCGATGTGTGACAAAACCACATGACGAAGCCCGTCGATGTCGTCTTTAAAATAACAGTTCGAGTCCGCCGGATCACCGTAACTGGCTTCCGTTAACAAAATGTCGCACTTCGGAAGAGAACGGGCGTCTTTGACATCGCCTGTCACAAGAATGCTGTTTCCGAGTTCATTTTCCCAATAAAAAGCCGATGAACCCGGCGCATGATAGACGTCAAAAGTCTAAACATCGACGCCGCAGACGGAAAAACAGTCTCCCGTTTGAAAAGTACGTCCTTTGTAACTTTTACTGTACCGGATTTCAAGGGCTTTGGCTGTTTCTTCGGAACACCAAGAAGATTCGGAAAGCATGGCGGATTTTCCGTAATGGTCGGAATGCGCATGCGTAATGAAATAAGCGTCGGGAGGATTGCTTGCAGAAGAAACGCGGGTCGTGTCAATGGCAAAAGTCAGCAGGCGGCCGCCTTTGGATTTAAAGCGGACGAAAAGATGCGGCTTGATGCCGCCGGTGTCGTTCTGACGGCGGAAAACAACAAAACCCAACTCCGACAACTCTTTTGAATACACGATGAAACCGCCTGCGCTTTTATGTGAATGATTCACAAAAATACGGCAATGCATTTAAATTTTATGAAAAAAAGAAAAGGGAAAACTTGAAAAAGAAGAGAGATTTAAAAAATCGAGAACAAAAAAATATCAAAAAGATGAAAGAAAAATAAAAAAAGTGTGAAAAGAAAAATATCAAAGTCGGGAAAGAAAAACATCGGGAAAATATTCCCGATTCAGACGAATTCAGCCGAGTCTTGTAATTCTCAGCATGGCGACAACGGGGACGCCTTCGATTTCTTCAAAACCGACTTTATCGACCAAAACGGCGATCGCAATCGGGTTGCCGCCGGCCGCTTTTGTCTGAGCGATCACGTCGGTGAGTGTGCCGCCGGTGGAAATGACATCATCGACAACGATACAGTTTTTGCCGCGGACGTCGGAAAAATTGCGGCTGAACGCGCCTTTTGCGCCCGAGTCAACTTCGGTTTTGGCCTTTTTGGAGTAGTAGATCGTAAACTCGGATTCCATTTCGCTGGCCATAAAACTGGCAACGGGAACGCCGCTGGATGAAACGCCGACAACGACGTCAATATATTCTTTCTGCAGAACGGCTTCCTCGGCGACCATGTCGCAAAGCGTTTGTGCCGTGCAGCGGAGGCGGGTGGCGTTCTTGCCGAGAGCGCTCCAGTTAATGGAAATGTCTTTTGGGACGATACCGTCCGGGGACGGTTTTTTGTTTGTTAAAAGCCAAACAACGGTTTCGGTTGAAATGTTTAATTCATCCGCAATCTGGCCGGTCGTCAAACCGCTCTTTTGCAATTCATCCGCCTTAACTGACAATTCTTCAATTTTCTTCATGATTGGTTCCCCTTGTTCTTAATTTTACAGGGTAGACGATAATAAGTATAGACTTCATCATATATAGTTTATCCATTTCACTTTTCTTTTGAACAAGCATTTCGGAGATGGAAATTGAAACCGAAATCAACAGGTTCCAAACACTTCTTTAAACACTTCTTTAAACACTTCTTTAAACACTTCTTTAAACACTTCTTTATTTCCCGCGCTTTTAAATCGTTTTCGGTTTTTGTCCGGTCTTTTTCTTCATTTTCTTCCGAAGCGGGGACCCGCAAACCGGACATTCGTCACCGTCTTTAAAATGGCGAAAACAGCCGATGCACTGCTTTTGCCAGATGATCTGGTCCCGTATCACACGCTGCGCGACCGGCATAACGGCAATCCCGAGACGGGCGGCAATATTCTGAACGGCGAAATCATCAGTGATTAAAATCGCGTCGTCTCCGTACTGTCTTTGGTATTCGAGCGCTTTTGACAAGATTCCGAGATCGGTTGGCGACAATTTCTCAATATCCCGCGTCTGCGCCGCCTGTTCTTTGACGGGGGCCAAAAACGCGGAATCGACCGCTTCCACCCGGAGACCTTCCACTATGGCAATATCGTAACGAAGCCTCGCCTCATCGCTTAAGATTTCATCTTCGACGAGCTTAATCGTAATCATCCGGGAGGACGGAAGGGGGCAGTTGCCCATAATAAAAACAGCAGAATCCGCAATGAACTTCGCGGATTCCGGCAGGTCAGACCGGTTGGACGGCGGTTTTGAGTTCAATGAATCATCCGTTTGA
>WRDC01000059.1 GCA_009783635.1 Methanimicrococcus sp.
CCCCGTTGCGTGCAGCCCTGTTGCGTGCAGCCCTGTTGCGTGCAGCCCTGTTGCGTGCAGCCCTGTTGCGTGCAGCCCTGTTGCGTGCAGCCCCGTTGCGTGCAGCTCTGTTGCGTGCGGCCCTGTTGCGTGCAGCCCTGTTGCGCGCAAGCCCGCCCCTGTTTTGCAGGTTTTGAAGCCCGGCTCCGTTTTTCAAGCTCCTGAGCTCCTAAAATCTCATCTTTTAAAAATTGTTTAAGAGCCGTGAGCCGATTTTAAAAATTTATCCGCTTTAAAAGTCCAACAAACTCTTTTGATTCTTGTTTTTCTCTTCGGGTTTTTGGGCTTCCTTTTTCTCGCCGCTTTTTTTAGCGATGTCTTCAAGCGTCAGTTGATTTTTGTCCGCGGTTGCCGCGCTGCTTCTTTTCTCGGCCGGCTCCGGCGTTTTCTCAAATTCCGCATCAGGCGATCTTTTGGAATCGGCAATGGCCCTTGATTTTTCATAAACCGTTTGAACTTTCTTTGTCGCCGATTTGACTTTCAAAAGATAGACCAGCTCGTCCATGTCAAAATCAGAGTCACTCGCAAGCGCAACCGCATATTCTTCGTTTTCCATGAGTTTTTGATAGTACGCAATCAAACTGTTTCGGGAAACGCGCATGGATTTATTGTGGCGCGCCGCGATTTTGGCGGCGATGTTGTCGCGCATACTTCGAACGGAACGGGACTGCCCCATTCTTTTCCAGCGCGCCGGCGATTCGTATTTAATGAAACCGTGATATTCTTTGGAACGGGCCGCCATCGGGCCGACGGTCATCATAAACCCTGCGTAGCGCCACATCCTGTAAGTTTGACGGCGGCGCACGCGCCCGAGGTATATGTCGGATTTGGATAAAATGAGATACCCCTTGGCCACATCGGGATTGATTTGGCCGGTGACGGGCTTTCCTTTCTCATCAACATCCGGAAATTGGACCGGAAGATTTTCATCCATCCACAAAATCAGGTCTTCCGGCGTTTCGTCAAGCGTTTGAACAGCGTCCAGCGCGCTCTTTCGGTCTTTGCCTTTGAAGACTTTGGCCAAGGCTTTAAATATCGTTTCTTTGACATCCCTGCCGGAAATCACAATGTCGGCACCTGTTATTGTTTTTTTGCCGACGGATATCGCTTGCAAGTCATTCACGGCGCTTCTGAGGTCGCCGCCCGCGCCTTCCGCGATTTTCATCGCCGCCGCTTCGTCAATTTCGATGCCTTCGTTTTTGCATATTTTTAAAATCACCGGCGCCAAAGAACGCGTTTGAATTCCGGAAAATTCTAATTCCAGAGATTTGGAACGAATCGCCTGTGTAATGCCGTAAATGTCATTGGCGATCAGAAGAATCGGCTGCGTCGTTTTATCAATGATGTCGGCGATGGCTTTGCTGCCGCCTTTATCATATGTGCCGTGCAGATTGTCCGCTTCATCCAATACGATCAGCCGTTTTCCTGAATTCTTTTTTCCCGTGTCATCCGTTTCATGGCTGAAAAGCGTTGTTGTTTTGGAAGCGGCGCCGGCTATTCTTTCAATCACATCCGCCGTTCGCTGGTCTCCGGCGTTCAGCTCGATATGCTCCCATCCTGTTTCCGATGCCAAAACAAATGCGGCCGATGTTTTTCCGACGCCTGCCGGGCCGTACATAATAACAGCTTTCTTTTCGGGAACGCCCCGTTCCCATTCTTCCGCCCACAAGCGAAGCTCGTGGAGCGGTTTCTTATTTCCGATCAAATCCTTAAAGGTTTTCGGGCGGTATTTTTCAGCCCAGTCGATCGCTTTCATTTCAACGGTTTCGGACATAGTTTCGGCCGGGTTTTTGAATTCAATTTTTTCAATTCATCAACGTATCTCATTTAGATAAATTTCGTTTCGATGATTTTCATTTAGATGAATTTCGTTTCAATAAATTTCATTTTTATCTTTTATGAATCACTGAAATCATAACACAAATCCTGTTCATTCGTGCCGTCGGATTTTCGCCGGATTCAAAGACCGATGCCCATTGCTTTATTGGTCTTTTCAATGGATTTTTTGTTGTCTTTTTCGAGTCCGGTCATGGCGCGGATGGCGTCCACGTTTTCGGGAATAACATCGGATTCCTGATGAATGGCTTGGAACAAATACAGTTCTCCGTCATCGATGGAAACGGAGTCTTTAAAGACGCAATTTTCCCAGATATCGTTTCTCGGTCTGCCTGTGTCGCGGCCGAGTTCAATGATTTCGGCGGTGGATGAAATGCCGTCCGCAATCATGCGGATACGCGGGCGAGAAGCTAAAAGGGATTTGATTTCATCGGCAGCGCAGTCTTTTTTCAGCTTTATATTCAGGACGTGAAGGTGCATAAAAGTTGTCGGCGCTTTAATGGCGGCGGATGTAATGTTGATGTGCGGCATAATTGTATTCACGTCGGGGCCGTGGTGGGACGGCAGTTTGACCGGGTCTGCAACCAACGCGTCGATCGGGCCGCTTTTGATGTCTCCGGGGTCGCCGCCTCGTCTGACAATTGTGACGCGGACTTTTTCAACGCCGTACGCTTGGTCAAGCGGGTATATGACGCGGCACAGGCCGGTCGTGTTGCATGAAACAACGCGGGCGTAATCCGCGCCGATAGCGGTTTCATAGTTCGCTTCGGCATTGAAGGAAATCGGCGCGACATCTTTGCTTTCGCCGCCCTGCCAGATTGCCTTGACGCCTTCCTTTTCATAAAGCGCCTTGTTGGAGACGCCGACTTTTCCGGGCGTGCAGTCCACAACAATGTCGGCGGCTTTAATCATTTCTTCAATGGTTCCGGCAACGGCAATTCCTTCCTTTTTAAAGGCGTCCGTTTTCTCGCCGGGGACATAGATATTATATTTTTTCAACGCGGCCGTTCGCGCTTCAAAATTCGGGCGCGTTTTGGAAATGCCGATGATTTCCATGTCATTCTGCAAGGAAACCGCATCCGCGACGCGTTTTCCAATCGTTCCGTAACCGTTAATCGCAACTTTGATTTTTGACATTTTGATACCTTCCGGATTGAACAAGATAAAAATTAAAAAAAATTAAAAAAGGATTCCGTTTGACAAATTCTATAAATCCGTCCTTTGATGAAGAATAGAAATATTGGAAATTAAATAAACCTAATGCTTCCAAAAATAAAGCCTCACGGTTCATTTTTTTTGTAAAACGCGCGCGTTGTCCCTCCCAAAAAAGACCGCGGTCTCTGAATGTATTTTTCAGATTTATTTGACAAGTTTCGCAACCGACAAATCTTTTCCAAGTCCCAGCGACTCGGCGACAGCATCGCACTTTGTTCGAAGCAGAAAAGCAATCGGACCAAAATTTTCATCGGACAGACTTTCATAATTGGCCATTCCCTTGCTGATGATCAGTGTCGCGTTTTTCATTGCCGTTAATGTTTCGGGAGGCAGTTCTCTCATGCAGACGCCGACCGCGTTGGAGCCCGTCGTCATGACCGCGTCAAGAGCGGTCTCCATATTCAGCTCTTTGACATCTTTCATCGTGACATCCGTCAATATCGGCATGCTGCGGACAACAAGTGTTATATTAGGCGCTCTGCCGCCGGTTTCGTTGTTTTTGACCCTTTCCGCCTGAATCTTTCGGATAATATCCAAAACTTCGCGGTCAAAGACGATTTCGCCGCAGTTGTCGGCAATGTAAACCACATCGGTCAGCAGCGGCAGCATTTCTTTCGCGTCATCGACCGCCAGTCCTTTCTCAAAAAAGGTAACAAATTTGTTTTGAAACTCCTCATCCGATGATTCCCGGCCCATGATGCCGAAATCAAAATAGTTCCCGATGACGGCCGCTAAAACCGCGTTTTCAAAAATCTCGGCGGCGGATTTGGGACTGCTTTCAAAAGAATGCGCTTCATCGTTTTCATCCGTCCCGTAAATCAATTTCCTGACGGCGGGCAGCATTTTCAGAGCGGTTTGGGTGTTGCCCTCTTTGACATAACGGTACGGGTCGGAATCGTTTAAAACTTCGTAACAGGTACGGTGTACAAGCGTCGCGATATGAGTCGACGTTCTTCCGGGACGGTATTCCTCGCCCAATTTCAAGAGACACGCCTTCATGACTTTGTTTGTCAGTTCCGGATCTTTTGTTGATAATTGACACTGGTAATGAACGCGGGACAATAAACAGTAAGTGCATCCGGGATTGATTTTCATGAATATAACCGCCCTTTTTCAGGAAGTCCTTTTTTGATAAGCCTTGGTTTGATAAGTCTTTGTTTGATAAGTCTTTGTTTGATAAGTCTTTGTTTGATAAGTCCTTGTTTGATAAGTCCTTGTTTGATAAGTCCTTGTTTGATTAAGTCCTTGTTTGATTAAGTCCTTGTTTGAAGAAGGACAGAATGTTTGTATAAAAACATTTACATACAGCCTTTTCAAAGAACGGGTCACGAATTATTTTTAAAGTTTTGCATTTTGAAAATTTCAGCATCTAATTATCTTTTCAGAAAATGCTGTCATTATGTCACCCCATCCGATATTGCGTCCGTGCATTACCGCCCTCTTCATTTTGGTACTTGCCGCTTCGTTCCCGTTTTTCGCTCTGTCCGGTATTGCGTCCGCGTCGGACGCCTCTTCCGGAAATGTTTATTATGAAAACCTCGCCGCTTGGAATACGCCTCCCAACGGAGCTGTTCTTCTCATCGTTGACGGGCTCGGCTCATATTATCTTTTCCCGGAACTAGCGGGGAAATCATTGGATAACGAACCGGCCGGCCATGCTTACCTTCGCACGCTTTCTTATATTTGGGACAACGGTTTTCGGATCTCAAAAATGAAAGCGCCGGTCCCGGTCACTGAAAACGGCCATTCCGTTTTGGTTACGGGGAACCGGAAAGCGAATTCCGAAATCGTCGGCTACGCGAATTCGACATTTTTGGATGTGCTCCGGGAAGAAGGATTCATCTGTATCGGCGTCATGCAGCGCGGCGACTTTGAATCCATGAGAAACAAATTTGATGTCATCATTTACGATAAAACCAATTCCGTCAATAACGTGGATTTTACGATTCAAAAAAACGAGTTTCCGGCGTCTGACCCGGAAATCATCCGCCGTCTCGTTTCCGTTTTTGAAGCGCAGCAAAGAAACGCTTCTTCTTACACGAATACAAAAGATACCGGTGAAAAATACGCCGGTTATAACCGTTTTGGATTGGACGCGGCGGTTGAGGCGCTGACCGTCATGGAAAATTATCCCGACCAGAAGTTTATTCTTGTCATCAATGTCGGCGGCACGGATTCGACGGGACATTACCGCGGCTATTACGCTTATCTGGATTCGGTCGACCGGTTAGACGCTGATTTGGAGAAACTGTTTGAAAAATGCCGCCGCAATGATTTGCTTTTTGTTCTGACGGCCGACCACGGCATGGCCTTCGAAGCGCTCGATAAAAAAAGCGGCGGCCACAGTTCGGCGAAATATTCCAAAGCGAACGAATCTCTTTACATTCCCTTTATTGTCTTTGGAAACACCATCCGAAGCGGCGTCGTTTACGGGCCGGACTGCGGACAGGAAGACGTCGCACCGACGCTTTTGTCAATTTTTGAGATCCGGTCGGCGCCGCGTTTTTCGCAGGGCAATATTCTGCCGGCAAAAAAATACGCGTCTCTTTACCTTCAATTCCCCGCGGCGGAATCTTTTGAACTTTACAGACAGGAAGGAGACGGTTCCGTCATCGTTTTTTCATCCGCCGGATTTTTTGAAAATTACACGGCTTATTCCCTCTCGGGACTGCCGCCCGGCAGTTATTTGCTGAAATGGCAAAATGCCGGCGGAAACGAGTACATTCAGGACGAGTTGCGCCTTCAGATTGAGAAAGACACAACCGTTGATTTATCGGATTATTTAAAAAAGCCCGCTTTGACTTCTTTAACGGATTTCAACAAAGATGCGCCCCCTCTTTCTTCTCATTCTTCTCTTTCTTCTCTTTCTTCTTTTTCGTCTATTTCTTCTCTTTTTTCCGGGGGCATTTCATCATTTAAATTGACGAAAACTGCGGGGTTCCTGCTCATCGGTTTGATTAATATTGCCGGCGGCGCGGCCGTTTACAATTTTTATAAAAAAAGGCATTGAAATAAGGCATTGAAATAAGGCATCGAAATAAGGCATTGAAATAAAAATGCTTCCTATGCCTTCGGCTCCGCCAACAATTTTTGAAGGCAACTTTTTTAAATGAAGGATTCTTTCATACTTCGTATGACTGTCCGTTAATTATTTCTATAATCGGCAGAAAAGCATTGATTTATCACGTTTATTTATTATTCACATTTCAGGACTTTGTCCCTGTTGTTTAAAATGAGTATGGGTTAAAATATGGCAATAAATAGTAAATCCAAAAAAATGAATCCGATGGTAGGAATCGTCGGCGGCCTGTTTGCCGTCTTATTGCTTTTTGCAATTATCGCGGTTCTTCTTTATCCGGGACCGATCATCCACCTCGACGAAGGAGCTGTGGATGGCGACACGCTTTTCCTTAATTACAAAGGTTCATTTGATAACGGCACCGTCTTTGATTCCAGTGAGGGCCGTCAGCCTTTAGAGGTTGTTTTGGGAGAACACAAAGTTGTGAAGGGTTTTGAAAAAGCGCTTTACGGCTTGAAGAAAGGCGATACGAAAACCTTCCGGATTCCCCCCGAAGAAGCTTATCCGTACAATCCGGATCTTGTCATCGCATTCAACAAAACAGATGTTGTTGACAGCCTCGGTTCCGTTCCGGAAATCGGCGAAGAAATCATGGTTTCAAACGGCCTTGAGTGGATTCAAGGTGTTGTCGTGGAAATCACAGAGACAGCCATCGTTGTTGATTTCAACCCTCCTGTTGCGGGTTATCACCTGACTTTTGAAATCACTGTTGTTGACCACCACAAGGGTAGTGGCGGCGGCCACCATTAATTGGTTAAATAAATTGAAAAGAAACGGAATATGCCGTTTCTTTTTACCGTTTTTTCATTTTTCTTTGAAGGGTTATTCTTAAGATTGCTTTTGCTCATCTCAATTTCTTATGCAATTCTATGCAATTCTTATACATCAATATTCGGGATAATTCATTACAACTATCCGCCAAACCCAAACGATTTTAATGCACAACAGCGTTATTAATCAGATATGCCGGATTTTCCGGAAAAAGACACGGGTGATTTTTTTGCAAACAACGACACAAGCCTTGATTTTCGTTTTCCTTATTTATTGGGCGGTTGTTTACCTGCTTAAAAAAAGAGGGGTATTAGCCAAATATAATATTTCGACTTTCGGTCCGGTCGTGATGATCGAAACCGCAAAGGGATTGCAATATATTGATAAAATTGCCGCCCCAAAAAGATTTTGGAGATTGTTTGCGAACATCGGCATCGTTTTGATGTTTGCCGGCATGATTTTCATGTTTTCGTTGGTTGTTTTCTCGGATATCGCGCTGATTCAAACAATTTTAAAAGGCGTTGTGATAGAACCGAGTGAATATAACGAATTGCAAAATATTTTCCTGATTCCCGGAATCAACCAGTTTATACCGCTGGTTTGGGGCATTGTCGCTTTGATTATTGCCATTTTTGTTCATGAAATGATGCATTCCGTATTGGCGCGCGCCGAAGATATCCGGCTTCACGCCGTCGGCCTCGTCTTTGCGCTCTTTCCGATCGGCGCTTATGCCAAGATCGATGACCGCCAGCTTTACGGCGATGAACTGGACAATATGGGGGAACAAAAAGAAGGGGCAACAGACGGGTATAATGATTTGACGGCGTCGATTGAAGAAATCCGCGAACATGAACAAGCGGAACGCGACGCATCCAAGAAAAATGAGGCGGGATACGAAGTTGACGGACACGAATCTGTCGGGACGGTAGCCGCCGAAACGAAGGGGGCGGAATCTTCTAAAACTTCAGGCAGTGTCGAGCCGAAAGTCGCCACCAAAAATCAGCGTTCCCGCATTCTGGCGGCGGGCGTTATGGCCAATTTCTGTGTCGCGTTAATTGCGGCCATGATTTTTTTCGGCCCCGTTCTCGGCGGCATCCAGCCTGTCGGAAACTTACAGATCATGGGAATGGATGACATCTCCCCGTCTTTGAACTCCGGTCTGATGAATGAAATGGTTTTAACGAGCATCAACGGGCAAAAAATAACGGATGCCGAGTCCGTCAATCAGGCGCTTTTGACCGCTTCATCGGGAGACCCGATCCATGTCCGCGCGTCTTATAACCGGACGGTTCAAGAATATACGGTCATCCCCGACCCGTCGGCTGAAAATGTCAATTACGCCGGCATTTTAATCGCCCGCGTCGTTGCCGGATCGCCCGCGGAAGCGGCGGGCATTCAAAACGGAATGATCATTTACAAAATCGATGGCGAATACATAAACGGTATGCAAGATTTCGCCGACCGGATGGGACTCAAATCGCCCGGGGAGACGGCCGTTTTTACAATAAAAGAATTGGATGATACAACCGGCGTTTCCCGCGAAATCGAAGTGATTCTCGGCGAGACCCCGGGAAATGAAACAAAAGCCTATATCGGTATTAATTATTCCGCCGGTCCCCTTTACATCGGCCTTCTCGGCATAACCGTCGGCGAATTCAACGCGGAAGGGTATCTGACGTTTTTACGGTCCCTGCCGTCTCTGATGGTCGGTTTTGATCT
Organism: Methanimicrococcus sp.; assembly: GCA_009783635.1. GTDB lineage: Archaea > Halobacteriota > Methanosarcinia > Methanosarcinales > Methanosarcinaceae > Methanimicrococcus. The sequence goes on from WRDC01000059.1 coordinate 8,660, forward strand.
GTCCGATATGAAAGGGTCTTTGTTGACCATGCTGTCCGCTTGGCTTTTCATATTGATGATGCCGTTCTTCGGCCTGACGGGAGACGGATTCAGCGGCTTTTCAGGCGCCATGCTTTCGTTCTTTGAGCCGGCCGGCTGGGCAGAACCGTTTGGGGTCGGCATCTTTTGGGCAGCCAATCTGCTGTTTTGGGTGGCCTGGCTGAATTTCTACGTTGGTCTCTTCAACTGCCTGCCGGCGATTCCGCTGGACGGCGGTCACTTGTTCCGGACATATTTCCTGAAAATTGCCGAAAAATTCAAAATGGAAGAAAAGAAAGCTGTTCGTTTGTCCGTTCGCGTCAGCGGCTATTTGACAGTATTTATTTTCATGTCATTTGTTATTATGTTCGTCTGGCCGCATCTGAGCGGCTTCATTCTCGGACTGTTCGGATGAATCGTTTTCGGGCGGCAAAAGCTTTAAAATCAAAGAGAGCTTTTTTGAGCCCGTATTTTTTGGGCCTATAGGGTAGCGGATATCCTGACGGACTTCGAAACAAAATATTGTGAAGATATCCGTCGACTTGCGTTCGAGTCGCGATAGGCCCGTTCTCATTTTAAAAAAAAGATAAAATAAAAA
>WRDC01000060.1 GCA_009783635.1 Methanimicrococcus sp.
CCCGGCACTCAGCGCCCGCCACTCAGCGCCCGCCACTCAGCACCCGGCACACTGCGTCCCGCCGGCCGCAAGAAGATGAAAAGGATTTTTGCAGGTTCTTCGATTAATTTTAAATCCGTTGGTTCCGTTTACCTCCAATTATTAACGGTTTAAAATCATTTCATGACAATCTTTTGTCTTTTAAGTTTTAACTCTTCAAACAATTCAAAAAAAGGAAAATAAGTATGGATGCCGATGTTGAAATATTAGAAACGGACCGCTTCGACTGCGTTGTTGTCAACGTTATTAAAACAATGGCCTATAAAGGCGTGACAATTGAAGAGCCGTTTTCAAAAGGCCGCGTTTACTTCGGTAAAGTTCCGGCGGACATGGAAATCGAAATTGGTGATGTTTTGTTTATCGGCGCAAAACCGCTCGGCGAAGAAAAAAATCAGGGCAGCATGGAAGTTTATCTTTATGACGAAGATGGCAACAAGCTGGACTGGACTTTAATTTATTGATTTTTTTTCTTTTTACTTCTCTTTTTTTACTTCTCTTTTTTTACTTCTCTTCGTTTTTACTGGTTACTCGTCTCTGACCTCGACGTCGATTTCCATAAAATCTTCGGCGACGACAATATTCTCAAATTCCGACGCGGCGTCTTCGTATACGCTTTCTTCTTCATCCGCCAGCCGCGGGCTGAGATGCGTCAGCACCAATTTTCGGATGTTATATTTCTTCGCCATTTTGGCGGCGCCTTTTGCGGTGGAATGGCCGTATTCGTAAGCTTCTTCGGCCATGTCAGACGTAAAAGTCGCCTCATGAATAACAAGGTCGGCGCCCTCTGATTCATAAAAGAAAACATCGGTTTCGCGGGTGTCGCCGCTGTATGAAATTTTCCGGCCGGGGCGCAGGGGGCCGACAACGTCTTTGGAATAAACAACCGTACCGTCGGCAAGCGTAATGTTTCCGCCGCGTTGGAGTTTTGAAAAATCCGGTCCCGGGCTGACGCCGAGTTCGACCGCCTTTTCGCGGTTGAAGCGGCCGGGCCTTTTTTCTTCTTCTAAGACAAAACCGAGAGCAGGGCGGTCATGGTCGGCGCGGACAGCTTTGATTGTATAACCGCTGCGCTGACCACTGCGATGAACAACGTCGCCGGGAGCCAAAATTTTCAGGGCGATCGGATACTTAAGTTTGTGCGTTCCGAGTTTTTCAAACGCGTCCATGATTTCAAAAAGTCCGTCCGGTCCGTAAATTTCAAGTTTTTCTTCGCGGTCATAAAAACCCATTGTTTGAAGGAGGCCGGGGAGACCTAAAATGTGGTCGCCGTGGTAATGGGTCAAAAAAATCGCGCTGATTTTCATCAGTCCGGTTTTGGCGCACATCATCTGCCGCTGAGCTCCTTCGCCGCAGTCGAACAAAAGCAAGTCTCCTTCACGGTTGACCATGATGGCGGCCGGATTTCTGTCTTTGGACGGAAGCGCGCCGCCGGTTCCGAGAAACGTTATTTTAAGCATGATTATCTGAAAAATCAAAAGGGCTTTAATTATTTAAAATATGAGTTCAAATATTGACAAATACTGAAAAGCAATTGCATTCAAAGTTTTATTTTTCAATGATTGAATCAGGGATAAAATGACGGCAAACAAGGAAACAAAAACAGAGGCTGAAAAAGCAAAGACGGCAAAGACAGCCGAAAAGGAAAAGACAGCAAAGACAGCTGAAAAGGCAAAGACAGCCGAAAAAGCAAAGACGGCAAAGACAGCCGAAAAGGAAAAGACGGCAAAGACAGCCGAAAAGGAAAAGACGGCAAAGACAGCTGAAAAAACAAAGACAGCAAAGACGGCAAAGACAGCCGAAAAGGAAAAGACGGCAAAGACAGCCGAAAAGGAAAAGACGGCAAAGACAGCCGAAAAGGAAAAGACCGCAAAGACAGCCGAAAAAGCAAAGCCGGCAAAATCGGCCGATTTTAGAAAATCCGCGGGCAATCCCGACACGAAAACGCCGCGTCAGACGATTTCAAAAATGCCTGTCGTCAAGCGCGCAATCAAACCTGTGCCACTGTCCAAACTGCCACTCTTCCCGATTTCAAAGAAGCCCGACAACCGCGCGAATTTCAAAGCGATTTGGGATATTTTACAGCAGCTTTATCCAAAACCCGAAGTCGAGCTGGATTTTGAAACGCCGTTTGAAATTTTAACGGCCACCATTTTATCGGCGCAATGCACGGACCGTCAGGTCAACACCGTCACTCAATTTTTGTTCAAAAAGTACAGAGCAATTGAAGATTATGCCAATGCCGACCCGGCCGAATTCGGAAAAGACATCTATTCCACCGGCTTTTACAACTCAAAAACGAAACACGTTATCGGCTGCGCCAACGCAATTTTGAAAGATTACGGCGGAGCCGTTCCGGATACGATGAAAGAGCTGACAAAGCTGCCGGGCGTCGGCCGCAAAACCGCCAATATCGTTTTATCCCGCGGTTTTGGAATCAATGACGGTATTGCCGTTGACACGCACGTGAAGCGGCTGTCCGGTAAAATCGGTTTGACAGAACAAGAAGACCCCGAAAAGATTGAACAAGATCTGATGAAACTGGCAAAAAGAGAAGACTATGACAACTTATCGCTCACGTTAATTTTCCATGGCCGCCGCGTCTGCGACGCCAAAAAACCGAAATGTGATGTTTGCGCGATTCAGGAGATGTGCCCGTCCGCATTTATTTGACAGCATTTATGCATTTATTTGATAACGGTTCATTTCCTGTTTTCTTTCGCCGCTTTAATCAGCTCTGTGAAAATCGGTTCCGCTCTCTGCGGTCTGGATTTAAATTGCGGGTGGTATAAAGTGCCGATAAAGAATTTTTTACCGGGCAATTCGATAATTTGTTTCATACCGTTGATCTCTCCGGAAAAGACCATGCCTTTTTCTTCAAGAATTTTGACGTAATCGTTATTGATTTCATATCTGTTCCGGAATCTTGCGGAAATGGCGTCTCTGCCGTAAATTTTCCTGGCCAGCGTTTCGTCTTTGATTGCGACTTCGTACTGGCCGAGTTTCATGACGCCCCGGAAACCTGAAATATCGCATTCCTTGGATGTCACGTCAACGACCGGATATTCGGTTTTCATATCCAGCTCCGTTGTGTTGGCGCCTTCCAAACCCGCCACATTTTCCGCGAAATCGATCACAGCTGCCTGCATCCCAAACCCGATTCCGAGGAACGGGATGTCATTTTCACGGGCAAACGTCACAGCTTGAATGATGCCTTTCGCGCCTCTTTCGCCAAACGCTCCGGGAACAATGATACCGTCATAATCTTTCAGATGTTCCAAAACGGATTTGTCCTCCTCGATTTCTTCCGAGTTGATCAACTCAGTGATTACTTTCGTGCCGGCCGCGGTTGACCCGTGTTTGACAGCTTCGGAAATGCTGATGTAAGAGTCGGGCAGGTCTGTGTATTTGCCGACCATTGCCAAACGAACAACCTCCGAATCCGGTGTTTTGGCCACTTCTTTCATTCTCTCGACCATTTCATCCCAACCCTCCTCGGGCGGATTCTCGGGCGGCTGAAGGTTGAGAGCCTTAATCAAATGATCCGTAATACCCTGGGCGTCAATGATTTTTGGGATTTCATATAAGTTTTCAACGTTGTAAGCGCTGATAACGCACTCTTCCGGAACGTCGCAGAAGAGAGAGATTTTCTCTCTCGTTTCCTTTCTCAAAAGAAAAGTTGAACGGCCGATGATATAATCGGGAGATAAACCAAGCGTTCTCGTCTCTTTGACAGAGTGCTGTGTCGGCTTCGTTTTTTGTTCGCCCTGCGTGTCGTCAAAGAACAGCGTCACGTGAACAAATCTCATATTGCCCGGCGGCTCTTCATTTCTCATTTGGCGGATGGCTTCCATGTAAAACATACTTTCATAGTCGCCGACCGTGCCGCCGATTTCAATCAGGCAGACATCTGCGCTGCTTCTTTTTGCGGTGGTCCGGAGTTTGTTTTTAACTTCATTTGTGACATGAGGAATAATTTGAACGGTTTTGCCGAGGTATTCGCCGCGGCGCTCGCGGTCAAGAACAGTGGAATAAACATTACCGGTTGTGATATCATGGTCCGCCGTTAAATCGACATCCAAAAAGCGTTCATAGTTGCCGAGGTCCAAGTCAACTTCACCGCCATCGTTTAAAACACAGATTTCGCCGTGCTGGAGCGGGGTCATAATGCCGGCGTTGACATTCAGATACGGGTCGATCTTGATGGCTGTCACTTTGTAGCCTCTGTTTTTCAGGTTTCTTCCAATCGACGCCGCCGCGATTCCTTTCCCGAGACCGCTGATCACTCCGCCCGTTACGACAATATATTTCATATTTGAATCCTGCCTGATTTTTTTGACCCGTATGATTCGCTTTTCCGCCCGGGGACAGTGTCTCAAAAAGCCTGTTCCGGTTGAAAAATCAACTTAAATTTAAAGATAGGGAGATGGTCGTATATATTATTTCGGGTTATGACGCGAAGAGAAAACAAATACTTAATGATTCCTCCGATTTTTTGACAGGCAATCCCTGTTCCGCCCGCGGCCCGAATCAATTTCATTTTCCTTGTATTCAATTTCATTTAACGGAAGAGTTAATATTTCAAAATCTCATTATTAAACCCTATTTGTTAGTTTCAGTTCATAAAATCAGGAATGGAAGTTAAACAAGGAGTTTATAGAAATGTGTTGGACGACCCCGAAACCGGAATGGAAAGCGGAAAAACCTCTTTACATCTGTGTGTTATCAAATACCAAGACCTCGCAAATCCCCGGTCTGTCGGCCGCCGGCAAAACGGCGGAACTGACTGTCTATACGCCTGCCGGCGACAGCGAATTGATGCACACCGGAAACATTATCAGCGTGCCCGTGCTGCCCATGACGCCGCCCTACGACACGCCGACACCTGCCGTGATTACAAAATCCGCGCTCAATCTGACAAAAGTGCCTCACATATTTGTCAATGCCGGACTCATGATTTTGCCGGATAAATCCGTTCCGATGTATTGCACCGACGCGAAAGCCGGCGAAGATATCACAACCGGAATTGCCGTGCACTCTCCGAAAACCATTTTTGAAAACGCCAAAAAAATCGGACTTGAATTGGCGCCGACCACCGACCACCCCGTCATCGGTGAAAGCACGCCGGGAGGAACAACAACCGCATTGGGCGTCCTGATTGCGCTGGGCTACAACGCCCGCGTCAGCAGCAGCGCCGATGTCAATCCGGTGGAGCTGAAATCTCAGGTTGTCAGTGACGCCATGAAAAAGAATGAAATCATTGTCGGCAGCTTAAGAAACGATCCGTTCAAAGCCGTTGAACTCCTCGGCGACCCGATGATGCCGACAGTCGCCGGCTTGATTGCCGGATTCAAAGAATATGACCCCGGCATGAACATTATCATGGCCGGCGGAACCCAAATGGCCGCCGTCTACGCCGTTGCCAAGCACGCGGGCGTCAACCTCAGCAATGTTGACTTGGCCACCACCCGTTACGTGACGGACGACAAAACCGCCAACTTTACAGACCTTTCCAAAAACCTCGGCTTTAAGGCTTACATTTCCGACCCGGGCTTTGGGAAATCCCGCCTCCCCGGAATCCAAAGATACGATACGGGAACCATTAAAGAAGGAGCCGGCGCAGGCGGCGCAATGTATCTCGCAAATATGATGGGTTTTTCCGATGATCAATTCAGAGAAGAAGTCGAAAACGTTTGCGCAGTATTGAAAGCGGGAAATGTATGATTTTCAAAAAACTTTCCGCTTTTTTTAACTTCACTTTTTTAAAAACCTTCCATTTTTTTTAACTTACACTTTTTTTTTTAACTTTCACTTTTTTTTTAACCAAATTTGAGATTATTCAATTCAAGATTATTTCAATTCGAGATTATTTGAGATTATTTCAATTCGAGATTATTTCAGTCATTTCAATCTCAAAAGTCTCATGGAGTTCAAAACCACGATCAATGTCACGCCGACATCTCCAATCACAGCCTCCCACATTGACGCGATGCCTAAAAGGCCGAGCGTCATGAAAATGAGTTTTACGCCGAGCGCGAAAAAGATGTTTTGGTAAACGACGGATTTAGTTATTTGAGCAATCTCAAAAGCGTCGGCCAGCTGTGCCGAATCCCCCGTCATCAGCACAACGTCCGCCGCTTCAACGGCGGCGTCCGACCCGATACCGCCGACGGCAATACCGATATCCGCGCGCGTGAGAGCGGGCGCGTCATTGATGCCGTCGCCGACAAAGGCAACTTTGGCATTTGAATCGGCGGCCTTCGTTTCAGCCTCGATTCGTTCAAGCGTTTCCACCTTTTCATGCGGCAGACGCTCTGTGTAGACATCGTCCAGATTCAGACCGGCCGCAAATGACCGGCCAACTTTGTCCGTGTCTCCCGTTACCATGACTGTTTTTTTGATACCGAGCTGTTTGAGGCGCGCCAAAGCTTCCCGGCTGTCCGGTTTAACGACATCGGATATCGCAATCCTTCCGGCAAACATTCCGTCAACGGCGACATAGATATGCGTTTCCGTATCGGAAAGGAGAGGACCAAGAACAGGCAAATCCGAAAGGATAATATTTTCCTGCCTCATCAGTTTCAAATTTCCGACAGCGACCACTTTTTCGCCACAAACGGCAACAATTCCAAGTCCGGGATATTCGGTATGAGCGGTGACTTCAAAGGTCTTTGAAACGTCTCCCGTGTCATTTCTTTCCTTCGTGTCATCTCTTTCCTTTGCGGCGCGGACAATAGAAAGGGCAATCGGGTGATTTGAAAATGATTCGGCTGCGGCGCTGTATCGGAGAACGGTTGTTTCATCATAAATGCCGTTTTTTGGCAGATCAATTCGAACAACATCAAAAACGCCCTTTGAAAGCGTTCCCGTTTTATCAAAAATGATGGTCTTGACCTGTGTCAGGCCTTCCAAATAATGACCGCCTTTGACGAGAACGCCTTTCTTGGAAGCGGCGCCGATACCGCCGAAGTAACTGAGCGGAACGGAAATCACCAGCGCGCAGGGACAGGAAATAACAAGAAAAACCAACCCGCGGTAAATCCAGTCATTAAACGCCGCATCGGGAAGGATAAGCGGCGGGAGGGCGGCAATCAAAACAGCGGCAAGCACGACCAGCGGCGTATAATACCGAGAGAAACGCGTGATAAACTTCTCCGTCGGCGCCTTTTTCGCGGCGGCATTCTCAACCAAATCCAAAATCTTGGAAGCGGTCGACTGCTCAAACGATTTCTCAACGCGGACCGTCAGCGTTCCGCTTTTATTGATACTGCCGGAAAGGACGGCGCCGCCTTCCCGAACGGTCTTCGGAACGGATTCTCCGGTCAGAGCGGAGGTGTCCATAAAAGAAACGCCGGTCAAAACCGTGCCGTCCAAAGGAACCTTTTCGCCGGGCTTAATCAAAATACTGTCACCGATGCCGACTTCCTGCGGCGGAACGGTTTCGTAGCCGCCGTCTGCTGTCATCCGGTGCGCGTAATCCGGGCGGATGTCCATCATTTCATAAATGGATTTTCGGGAGCGGCTGACGGCAGCTTCCTGAAAGAGGACGCCGATCTGATAAAAGAGCATCACGGCGACAGCTTCCGGAAATTCACCGATGGCAAACGCGCCAAACGTTGCGGTTGTCATCAGGAAATTTTCATCGAAAAAATCGCGGCGAACGATTCCGCGAAAAGCCCGATAAACAACGCCGCCGCCGATAATAACGTACGCAATGACGAATATGAAAGACTCGGCCGGCGATTGATGAACAATTTCAAGAGCCGATAAAACCGGAATCTCCGTTTTGTGAGAAATGTGAATCAAAATACCGGCCAGATAAACAAGAATGCCGATAAAAATCCGGACGGCGCTTGTTTTGTCAATGTATCGCAGGGATGAAAAACGGCTTTTCTGTTTCGGCCGAAGACAGGAAGGAGCGCCGGATGAGTTATCAGAAGGAGTACCGGACGGGGTATCGGAAGGAGTACCGGAAGGAGTACCGGACGGGGTATCGGAAGGAGTACCGGATGGAGTACCGGACGGGGTATCGGAAGGAGTACCGGATGGAGTACCGGAAGGAGTACCGGACGGGGTATCGGAAGGAGTACCGGAAGGAGTACCGGACGGGGTATCGGAAGGAGTACCGGATGGAGTACCGGATGGAGTATCGGAAGGAGTACCGGAAGGAGTATCGGAAAGGAGAACAGGACGGGTGACGGAAGGGAGGACGGAAAGGGTACCGGAAGGAGAAGAGACGGACGGGCATGCCATACTCAGAGACCGGCTTGCCTCATCTTGATATTTTACTTTTTCCGAAACCTCGATATGAGATTCAATCGAATGAACAATGTTTTCAATCGCCGGCCGGATATCATCCTCGTAATCGTCCTTAAGTTCGACAGTGAGCGTGGCGGTTGCAAAGCTGACCGAAGCGTTTTCAACACCTTTTAAGCGGCTGACCGTCTCCTCAATTTTTGCGGCGCAATTCGCGCAGCCCAACCCTTTCAATGAATATTCTTTTTTAATCATTCGGGAACACACCGGATACCGCATGAAAAATCAAGCAGTGTGAAAAAAATTGAGAGGAGCCGAAGGGCGAAGGAAAAAATTTGCGTTTACCGGCCCAATTGAGCATGCGCGCGCGCCAAATGACCGGCCGCCTGAGCCGCGACAAGCGACACTTCACCGGCCAGAACCGCCGCCGCCACAATCTCGGAAAGAGCCAGCGCGTTCTCGCCCGGCACAACACCCGCGCCGGCCACGCCGAGCAGCTTTAAACATTCCTGCTGCGCCGCGATGGATGTACCGCCGCCGACCGTACCGACTTCAAGGGCCGGCAGAGTAACAGAGCAGACCAAGCCGCCTTCGGGCGTTAAATCCATTTCCGTCACACACAAACTGCCTTCGACAACGTGAGCGGGGTCCTGACCGCAAGCCAAAAAGACAGCTGCGACGATGTTGGCGGCGTGCGCATTGAAACCGAGACTGCCGGCGCGCATGGAGCCGAGGAAATTCTTGCGGTAATTCACGTCAAACATGGATTCAGCCGTGCACTTCAGCGTTTCCTGAATGAAACGGCCGGACAAACGGGCTTCGGCAATAACCGTTTTTCCGCGGCCGAGAATCGCGTTAATGGCCGAGGGTTTTTTGTCGGTACACATATTGCCGGAAAGAGAGACGCAAGGCGTGCCCATTTCATCGGCGATGACTTTGGTAACGGCTTCGGAAGCAATGGTAA
>WRDC01000061.1 GCA_009783635.1 Methanimicrococcus sp.
AAGCGGCCGGCTTTGTTTTTAGCGCCGATGGCCGACGTGACAAATCCCGCCTATCGCAAAATTGCGCAGGACCGCGGCGCCGATTTTACTTACACCGAGATGATTCACGCGGACGGATTCAATCACGGCGACCCGTATGCCCAAAATCGCGGCTTTTCGATTCATGATGTTCCTTACGGTATTCAAATCGTTGGCAGCAGCGTGGATTCGATTGCGAAAGCGGCTGCCGGTTTGGAAGAGATGTTTGCGCCGGCAGTCAAAGTCCTTGACATCAATATGGGCTGCCCGTCCCCGCCGATTATTAAAACCGGCTGCGGGGCTGCGCTGATGGCTTCTGATTTTGGAACGGAATCCCATCCGGCAACGATTGTTCGCCGTGTTTGCGATGCCGTCAAAACACCGGTGACCGCCAAAATCCGTATTTACAAAGATGTGAAAAAGACCCTGAAACTGGCAAAATCCATCGAAGATGCCGGCGCCGCCGCTTTGACGGTTCACGGCCGGACACGGGATCAGATGTATTCGGGAAAAGCGGAATGGGGAGTGGTTGCCGAAATTAAAAAAGAGCTGTCAATCCCCGTCGTTTTGAACGGTGATATCTTGGATGAGAAATCATTGCAAGCGGCGATGGATCTGACGGAGTGCGACGGCTATATGATTGGCCGCGGCGCTATTGGAAATCCCCGGATTTTTGAACGGCTGAAATATTATTTAAAAAACGGGGAGGCGATGAAACTGCCGCCGGCGGATGAGTTTGCCGCCCGCCGGACAGATTTTAATCAGTATTGCCTTTGTCTGGACCGTTACAATCTGTACCGGCATGTCAATATCCGGACACATGCGCAGTGGTTCACAAAGGGGCTGCCACTGTCGCGGGAGATGCGTCTTTTGATGGACGGACTTCGCAAAGACGTTAAAATCCGGAATATGGATTTCGATGAGCTTGAAACAGAAAGGCGAGCGCTGGCTTTTGAAATCACCAATATTTTTGAGATTTTTGAAGAAAAGGAGCGCTCGGGTTTGACCGGATGATGAAAAATGATTATTCCGGGCTTACAACAAAAGTTTAAAGAAAGCGAAAAACATTGTTTTAAATAAACGGAGTTTTCCATGCTTCTGCCAAATATTTACGTCCGCCGTTATGTCCCCGAAGACAAATACAGTATTCTGATGCTGGAAGTGGAAGCCTTTGCCGAACACAACCCGTATGAATATCTCGGCTTTTATGAAGTCTTCCAAGATGGTTTTTTTGTTTGCGTTCAAAACAATGATATTGTCGGTTTCATTGTCGGTTACGCTTTATCGGATTCCGAAGGCCACATTTTTTCGCTGGCCGTCAGCAAATTTCACCGAAATCACGGGATCGCAGAGCTTTTGATTGACCATATGTGCACTTACTTTTTGTTCAAAGGTCTTCAAAGAGCATCGCTGGAAGTCCGTGTCAGCAATGTTCCGGCCATCAGCCTGTACCGAAAAATCGGATTTGAAGCCGTTTGGATCGAATTAAAATATTACGGCGATGGCGAAGACGGTTATGTGATGATGGTCAATTTGAATTCTTATTTCTTCCAAAAAGAACAGTTCCGAATGTCAAAGGAATTGAGTAAAAAAAGAGAGGAAGGGGTCAATTGACCCTTCCGGATATGAAAAAAACAAAGGAATGACAAGCCGTTTGACTTGTCAAATCCGTATATTTTACGATTTTATTTGTCAAGTCCGTATTTGGCGATGTTTTTGTCGGCGTACTGCTGAATCTTTTCGATTTCTTTGTCGCCGCCTTCCATCTTGAAAAGGTGCTTGAAACGGGATTGAGCTTTCAGGTATTCTTCGACCGGTTTCGGGTTTTTGACTTTCCTGACGGCAGTCACTTCGCCGTTTTCAATCTCATAAAGCGGCCAAAGACAGCAATCCACCGCCAGCTTTGCAATCTCAATCGTCTTGGACGAATCAAAACCCCAGCCGGTCGGGCAGGGCGCATGGGTGTGGATATAAGTGGAACCGACGACGTCGGCCGCTTTTTTGACCTTCTTTATCATATCGTTGGCGTATCCGATGGATGTGGTGGCCACATACGGAGAGCCGTGAGCGACCATGATGGCCGGCATATCTTTTTTATTGGTGTTGTTGCCGTAAGACACGCTGCCGGCAGGACTTGTGGAAGTTGAAGCGTAAAGAGGCGTTCCGCTGCTGCGCTGAACACCGGTGTTCATGTAAGCTTCATTGTCGATACAAACGTAAAGGATGTCGTGGTTGCGCTCAAAAGCGCCCGACAAAGCGCCGATACCGATATCCATCGTTGAACCGTCGCCACCGATGCCGATCACTTTTGTGTTGCCTCTGCGTCCCAATGATTTCAGCGCGGCTTCAATGCCGGCTGCAACGGCGCCGCCGTTTTCAAAGAGAGAGTGGATCCACGGCACGTTCCAAGCGGATCTCGGGAACGGAGTGGTCATCACTTCCAAACAGCCTGTCGGGTTTACAACAATACAGTCGGGACCGACAGCCATCAAAACGTATTTTGCGGCCAGCGAATCACAGCATCCGGCGCAGCCGTTGTGACCGGGCGTCAATAAGTTAAACGGTTGATTATCGCTCACAACAATTCCTCCTTCACATCGTTGAACTGAGATTCAATTTCGATCTTTCCTGTTTCCGCGACCTTTTTCGTCGCTTCGATGATTTTCTTGATGTGCATCGGGCGGATGTCGCGGCCGCCGTGGCCGACCATGTAACCGACCATCGGGGTTCTCATCGGCGTGTTGTAAAGACCGGCTTTGATTTCCGTGAACAGCGCGCCTTCGTTTCTGCCGATAGAAATATCTTTTTCAATGACGACAACGGCTTTGGCATTTTTCAAAGCGTTGGCAATCGCTTCCGTCGGGAACGGTCTGAACGCGCGCACTTTCAAAACGCCGATTTTCTCGCCGCTTGCGCGGTATTCGTCAATGACGTCTTTGATCGTTCCGAGAATCGAACCAAACGACACAATGACAACATCCGCGTCATCCAGCTCATAGCCTTCGACCAAACCGCCGTAATATCTTCCCGTGACTTTCTTGAAATCGTCAGCCGCTTTTTCGATAAGGGGCAGCGCGTTTCTCATGGCCTGTTCCTGCTTGTAACGGAATTCCGTGTAAACGGACGGGTCGCCGAGCGTTCCGAAAGACAACGGGTTTTTCGGGTCCAAATAAACATCCGGTTTAAACGGCGGCAAATATTCATCCGCCTCTTTCCGGTCCAGCAAAACGACCGGCTCATAAACGTGAGAAAGCACGAAACCGTCCATACAAACCATAATCGGAAGAAGGACATTTTTGTCTTCGGCAATCTTAAAAGCCTGAAGCACCATGTCGGCGGCTTCTTGCGTGTCTTCGGCGTACAGCTGAATCCAGCCGGTGTCTCTTTGCGCGATAGAATCCTGCTGGTCGTTCCAAATGTTAATCGGAGCGCCGGCGGCGCGGTTGACGACGGTCATCACGATCGGAAGTCTCATGCCTGACGCGTTGAGAAGAGCTTCGTGCATCAAAAAGAGACCCTGTGACGTTGTTGCCGAATATGTTCTGGCACCGGTTGCGGCGGCGCCAATCAGCGCGGAGATTGCGGAGAATTCTGATTCCACGTTAATATATTCACAGCCCGGGATTTCGCCGTCGGCCATAAACTGGGACAGGTCTTCCACGATGTGGGTCTGCGGTGTGATCGGATACGCGGAAATGACATGGGGGCGGGAAACTTTTGCGGCGTGAGCCGTTGCGTAAGAGCCTTCCACGACAGTCATTTTGTGTTTATCGTTCGGGTTGACCGCCATTATTTTTCCTCCAGCGTCATTGTGATCACGTCTTTCGGGCATTCGTTTGCGCAAATCCCGCATCCTTTACAGTAATCGTAATTGGCTTTGTACAAACACTTTCCTTTGTCGTTTGCCGTTGCCGGGTCCGGGTAAATGCACATGTCCGGACAAACGGTTTCGCAGATTGAGCAGCGGGTGCATTTGTCATAATCAAAGACCGGCATGAATGTTCTCCAACCGCCGGTTTTATTTTCCATGGCCGTTCCGGGTTTACAGACGGCGCCGATTGTTACTTTCATGCGTTCATCGCCCCTTTGACAAAGTCATATGCAATTCGGATAGCTTCGGCATTTTTTTCACCGACTTTTCCGGCGAATCTCTCTTTGACGGCTTTTTGAATGGATTCGACAGCCACTTCACCGGTGGCGGCCGCAAACGCGCCGAGCAAAACCGTGTTCACGATCGGAGCGCCGATGATGTCCATTGCGATTTTGGTTGCGTCAACGGTCATGATTTTGGCTTTAGTGTTCAATTTCTTAAAAGCGTCCGGCTTTTCTTTTGTGTTGATGATGAGCGCGCCGGTTTCTTTTAAACCGCCGATCACATTGACAACGTCAATAAGGGTCGGGTCTTGGACGATCACGTAGTCCGGCTCGTAAATTTGACTTCTGATGCGAATCGGTACATCATTGAGGCGCATAAAGGCCTGAACAGGAGCACCGCGTCTTTCCACGCCAAAGGCCGGAAAAGCCTGGCTGAATTTGCCGTCTGTGAAAGCGGCAATGGAAAGAAGTTCGGCAGCCGTAACGGAACCTTGTCCGCCGCGCCCGTGGATTCTGATTTCTTTCATTTTGGTAACCTCTAAAAGTGATAAAGCAGGCAGATAGTTTTGATTTTCGGGCAAAAATCGTCAACCTCAGGTCATCGATTTTGCAAATGAATAATTTTTTTAAATAAAGCATCGGAAAAGAGAATCAAAAGGAAAAGCAAAAAGAAGCGTCATTCACTCCCGATTTTAGCCCCTGCAGCTTATTTTCAGATACTCCCTCTCGTTTTTTAGTATCATATAATAATGACAAATCCCTAAATCCAATGTTTTCATATTAAGCTTTTGGTAAAGTTCACCTATTTGTCATTTTAAACTGCTCCCTTCACTTCGGCGGCCGCGATTTTGAAAGATAAAACAGACGTCTGTACAGCCTCTTGATAATATCCAATCCTTTTTCGATTCATTCAGAATTTTCATAAATACGGCGCGGGCAGGTCACATCCGCACTTTTTCAGCAGCCACCGTCATTTTGTGCGGAATCAATTTCCGAAGCCTCTCTTCATCAGACATTCCTGTTCAATGAATTGGCTGCCACTCATATTTCCGACGCATTGCATCAGTTCCGGCTTCTTCTGCGGATGTCTTTTCCATTTTGAATTGATATTCATTGTTTTTAGAAATATATCCTTACTAATAAGTTATGCACAAAATATAAGTAACATTGATATGATATGTAGTATTATCTTAATTTATACTTTATAGTAAAATGTTATATTTTCGATATAAAATGGCGTCAAACAATTGTCGGGGAAAAGATTAATGTATAACACAGCCCACTCGCAACGAATAGTGAAAAATGAAACAGTATCAAGGAAACAGAAAAATACCAGTTTCGGGAAAAAAAGTTTCACACTTTTGGTCATACTTTCGCTTATTTTTTCAATCGCTCCTGTCAACATCGCAGCGGCTACTGATACCAATGACATAACACCGATTCTGAAAAGCATCACGATAAAGGATAGTTCCGGAGAAATCGTATACCCTGCCACTCCGCCGCAATCACTCATTTCCGGTAAGGCATATATAATAGACTTGAATTTCGCCGAGACCATAGGCGGTCCCATGAGGATGGAGGCCGAAACAGATTACTATTATCAGATGCCGCCCGAAATTACATTCGGCGGTGCAACCGGCGGATTTATATCGAGTACAAACAACCAAGAAGCCATCGCCTACACGATTGCGCCCAACGGCTCAATCACCTTGAATCTGTCCCAGCAATACAGAAACGAGTTTCCCTTGGCGGACATCACGCTATCATTGCCGATTGTATTTGGAGGAGAGTTTGTCGATCTGCCGTTCCCCGAGGGAGATATACGCATAACTCTTGAAATCATCCCGTTGGTAGTGCTCAAAGAAGAAAACTACAACAAGGCTCTGAATACTGTTACATACACCATCACGACAACCATCATGGACGACGGCGTGAACATGGAGGACATAAAAATTGTCGACCGGCTGTTCTCTACAACAGAAAATCTCACAATCTATCCGACTATCACAAAAACAAATATAGGCAGCTATCTTAAAGAGGACGGATTTGCCGTAACCTATAAAATCAATTCCGGATCCCCGCAATCACCGATGGTCGCGTGGTCGGCGGGTGACGCGGACTTCACTCTCACTTTCCCCTCCGATACGGTCAACACGGGCGACACCCTCACCATTGAATACACGGTGGACATCGGCAAACTTGTTGATCGCAATGTGCCAACACCAACCAATTGGGCCAGCATAGAGTCAGCGCGCATGAACTTCAATATATATTTGTACAACCAAGTGTACGTCTACATCACCAATACGACAGACGGAGAGAAGCTTTGTGACGATATGTTTATAGGAAGCCGTTACCAAGAAACTTTCATAACCAAAGATTTCACGCCGGGAACGACCAACACATTAGATCCGAATTATACGGACACCGACATTACTTGGACGACAAATATCGGCAACGGCAGAGAGATTTTGAATGGAAAAACCGTCACCGACACTTATATGTTGGGTATAACAGGGCTTATGGGCACCCCGGGACAGCAATTGCGCGTGACGCTCAGGGACATAGACAATAAAATAATTCCAAGCTACAACAACATATCAGTCGCTCCGACAACCAGCAGCGGATCCGGCTTTACATACCAGATCCCAAATCCGGGAACAGATGTGTATTACGTTGAGATAACATACAAAACCTCTATCAGCAACGACACGGGTTGGTCTTATTCGAACAAGGCGTCAATTGACCTCCCGAATGATCCGTCCTTTACCAGAACCAGAACCAAGCCCCTTAAGGACCTCAACATAACAAAAACCGACAAGCTGATATCAGAAACACGAGAAATGGAATACACGATTGTATGCAATGTCCCCGGAGCGATGAAAGGAGAACTCCTCCATATCAGTGACAGACAATTCCGAGCCGTATACCCACATCCTGCAACAGGCGTCGCGACAAATGCAAATTTCGGGACCATGACTTATGGAACAATTGTAAAAGACTTTGAAGTAAAAGTCAAAGTGGGAGATGAACCGGAAATTACGTTGCTGAAGGATACAGATTTCACCTATAGCACATCCGCGGGCGCAGGCCGAATGGATATTTATTTCATTACCGATAAAGGGTTGGGCACAAGCCCCACGAACAGCTATTTCTCATACGATGAGAATACGATTATCACTATTACATACAAGATTTCATTAGACACGATAGTGCAAGGGGAAACCTTTGAGCATTGGATAAAACAGTCATATAAAGACTTGCCTGCCGGACGTTTAGGCGGTATGACGAACAGCTATGCCTATGTATTGTATGGACCAAAAGCGACACAAGATTTTATCGGCACAGGCGCTATCCAGCATTATTATCCCGTTCAGAAGTATGGTTTATGGAGAGACAACAACAATGAAATAATTGAATATCGCGTCCGATTGGATTTACGTAATACGGATGCGCGCAGCCAAACCCTGTTTACCGACACCTTTGACTCCAAAATGACGCTGGTGGACGATACAGTCTATTTAGTGTCGCTGGGAGCTCCGACTCAGATAAATAATCCCGGGGCTTTCCCCGGTGCCTATGTTTACGGCAACACAGCTGCGAATGTCACTAAGCTCAACGGGTCTCAGGTGACGAGCACGGCCACGACATTTAGTGTCGATTTGGCAAGTTATGCGGTTGAAAGCCGCGTCTATGAACTCGTCTACCGGATGAAAGTGACGGATACAACCGACTTAGAGCTGGGCGAGACCCTCCTCACCAACACCGCCACGATTAAACTCAACGGCCAAGACTACTCAAAAGACTTCTCCATCGTATATGGCGTGGATCCCGTGACAAAGGCGATGACATTCGCAGGCAACACAGCCACTGCAACCATATATATCAACCCGCAGGCTCTCGCGCTTACATCGGACGGATCCGGAAAATATACGGTGACCGATAACATGAGTCCGTCGTTGGTCTTTTATTTCAGCACAATACAGCTGGACGCAGAAACTTCTCCCGGTTCCGGCACGTGGGTAGGATTGACAGAAGGTATAGATTATACACTCATAAAGGAAGACGAACAAACAATCATATTGATTGTTCCCGACAATAAATCACTGAGACTGAGCTACAAAGCCTTGGTCAAAGGCGCAGTGGGGTCTCAGGTTCCATATTCGAACTCGGTTTCGATTCTCGGCGATGATTACCAAAGTTACGTCTCAGGGAACTGTACAATTGACACCGTCGGAGGCGGTGCCGGCGGCACAAGCCAGACGTCTTTCACCCTAAACAAGTTAGATGAAGAGGATTATACGCCGTTAGGAGGCGCACAATTCGCTCTCTATGTCGATTGGGATTATCCCGGTGCGCATCCGGCACCACCGACCGGTGTACCTGCAACCCAAACATTCGGCAGCAAGACTTTCTACTATGTCGGAGTCGGAACCACAGCGGCCGATGGTACTCGTATTTTCGGCGGTTCCAACGGTATTATACGAAACCAATATCGTATTTACGCATTTTACGAATTGGCCGCACCTTCGGGATATATTTTGCCCGTAGGCGATGATGCGGTCACCTTCTTCAGCTTTGAAGATATCGACAGCACGCAGTTGGTGGCCATAGGCAATCCTGAATCTGAACGGGTGCTCGATCAAGTGGCGGAAAATGTTGTCATTTACAACACTATGATGACTGAATATAATATCACTTATGTTCTGAACGGCGGAACGAACGCAACAGATAATCCCGATACATACTACGTAGAGGAACTGCCTACCTCCATAGGTAACCCCTCCAAGACATGGTATCGTTTTACGGGATGGACGGTCGAGTATGACAGCGACTTCACTTCCCCAAGCACACTTCAGAGTAATTACTCTATTCCTATCGAGGCGTACGGCGATTTGACGCTGACGGCAAACTGGGAAGTGGACGAAGAC
>WRDC01000062.1 GCA_009783635.1 Methanimicrococcus sp.
AAGCCACGCATAAGTTTCTGTTCTCTTCATGCCCCTTTCTCTTCATGACACTTTATTTATATTTAAAGAAAGGTAATTGGAATAGAATTATGGGACGAGGATTTATATCCGAAGTCCGGTCTTAAAAATCCTCTGTTCATGGCCCGAAAAGTTAAAACTGCGCAACCATTCAAATAATAATAACATATTAAAAGAATGAACAAATACAAAATAAACAAATGAATAGAATGAACAGAATGAACAAATTGACAAAAACAATGGCGGGAACAAAAGCCGCTGTCATTATGATAAACCAATGAGGGAACTGATTTGATTAATTTAGACGATCCTTTGATTCACGGCTATCTTTTGCGCTTAATCGGCGAAGACGGCATCACTTTGATTCAGAAAATGCCGCCGAACGATGTGACGGACGAAGAAATCTGCAATGTTTTGAATCCGTTAAAAACGATTTCAAGAGAAGCCGAAGACAAAGTCAAGAAACTGAAAGCCGAAATCAAAACGGCAAAAGAAAAAGGCGAAGAGACAAAGAAACTTGAAAAAGAACTTACCGCCGCCGAGAAAGAAGCCGAAAAAGCAAAAGAAAACGCTGTCGGCGAAAGAGAAATTACATTAAACACCGTCCGAAAGATTTTGTTTATTCTTTATGAAAACAAATTCACCATCTGTCACAGAGAAAGGGACGCCAACAGCGGCTGGCTGACATTCCGCTGGCAGATTAAGATGGGCGGCATTTACCATCAGATCGAAAGAGAGAAGAAAAAACTGCACAGAAACCTGATGAAGCGCAAGGATTACGAAGACAACAATATTTTCTATGTTTGCCCGCAAAACTGCCTCCGCCTTGTTTTCGACGAAGCGACGGAAACGGAATTCCTCTGCCCCCTGTGCGGCGAAGACCTGTTCTTCCAAGACAACGAGCTGTTCAAACAGCTGCTGGACAAAAGAATTGAAGAATTCGAGGAAGTCAAATAACCTCAATTCATTCGATTCTCCTTTATTTTTCAATCCATAATCAAAATCGAATATCAAAATCGAATATCAAAACCGAATATCAAAACCGAATTCAAAATCGAATTCAAAATCGAATTCAAAATTGAATGTCATGACTGAGTTCAAAATCGAATGTCAACGACTGAGTTCAAAATTGAATGTCATGACTGAATTCAAAATTGATGTCAAGATCATTTCAAAATTGAATATCAAATCGGTACCGTGATTTTTATGATTTCAAAGGAAGAAGCGGTCAATATTTTGAAAGAAGAAGGCTGCGAGGACAAAGTTATCCAACACTGCCTACTGGTTTCGGAAGTTGCCGTCCGGCTCGCCGAAAAAAACATAGCGATGGGGCGGGATGTCGATGTCCGCCTGACCGAAATCGGCGGGCTTCTTCATGATTTGGGACGCGCGCAGACGCACGGCATGGACCACGCGGTTGTCGGCGCTTTGCTTGCGGAAAAACACGGCGTTGAAAAACCGGTATTGGAAATCATAAAAAAGCATATCGGCGCCGGTATCACGCCGGAAGAAGCGAGATTTTTCGGTCTTCCGAAAGACGATTATATGCCGCGGACTTGGGAAGAAAAAATTGTGGCCCACGCCGATAATATGGTGAAGGGCACAAAAGTGATTACGCTGAAGAAAAGGAATAAAATCTTGAAAGAAAGCGGCGCGGACAAAGAACTGCGGCAGCGGGTCAAGGATTTGGTGCACGAGGTCGATCCGGATGAATCCGGCGACTTTGATGATGAGGCGGCTTGAAACGACCGAAACCGCCTGAAACGACCGAAACTGCCTGAAACGACTGAAACTGCCTGAAATGACCGAAACTGCCTGAAACGACCGAAACGGCCTGAAATGACCTGAAACGGATTGAAATAACCTGAAACGGATTGAAATAACCTGAAACGGATTGAAATAACCTGAAACGGATTGAAATAACCCGAAACGGTCATCGAAAATAATGAAGAACAATATTTCAGAGAAAACTAAAATAATTGCAATTATAAAGGTGGTGTGTATTTATATTATCGGTAACCGGCGGCATCGGTAAAATGCTTCCGGCCGGATTCGTGCCGGTTTTGTGTAAAAGGCCATTATTTTTATACAAACTGCGCAAAGGAAAATTTATATATATCAATAAACGATTTTGGTAAATAAGACAATAGTATAAAGTCGGTTCAGAGATACTTTTTTGAGATCGACTTATTTGCTTCTGAAATTTAAAACCCCGGCTTTGAAATCAAAATGAAATCAGCCGCTAAAGCCTTTGCAGGCTTAATCATTTTCAATATTTTTAAACCGTATTTGAAAATCCGTATTTAAGAAATTGAGAAAATACAAGCGTTGCCGTTCTGATAAAATCAAATCATTCCGGCATTGGATAAAAACGGAGAAGTGTTTTTACCCATCTCGATCAATATTGAAAATGGAAAAATCAGACTTACACTCACAATTCAAAACTTACATTCACAATTCAAAAATTAAATAAAAAAGGTCAAAAACTATGGAACAAGAAATTTTAAAGGGAACAACGACCGTCGGCGTTGTCTGCTCTGACGGTATTGTGCTCGCCAGTGAAAGAAGAGCGACCATGGGCCACTTTATCGCCAGCCGGGACGCTAAGAAAGTATACAAGATCGGCGACACGGTTGGCTTGACCATTGCCGGCTCTGTCGGCGACGCCCAGCAGATTGTCCGTTACATGACGGTGGAATCCAAACTCTATGAAATGAGACGCAAAGAACCGGTGACAATCAAAGGAATGACGACAATGCTTTCCAACATATTGAACTCCAACCGGTACTACCCGTATTCCGTTCAGCTGCTCATCGGCGGCGTTGATAAGAACGGACCCGCGTTGTATTCTCTGGACGCCATGGGCGGCATGATCGAAGAAACAAACGCGGTATCAACCGGCTCGGGTTCTCCGATTGCTTACGGTGTTTTGGAAGATAACTACGTCAAAGGAATGACCGTTGACGAAGGCGCGGAATTGGCTATCCGCGCGCTCCACAACGCAATGAAAAGAGACTCAGCCTCCGGCGATGCGATCAGTGTGGTCAAAATCACAACCGACAAATTCGTCAGAATGGATGAGGGAGAAGTCAAAGAATACAGAAAAACATTAAACTGATTCTGTTTATCTCAATTTTTAATATTTTTATTATTCATTTAATTTCACTCATAATATAACCCGTAAATCCAATTCAAATTCGATGACTGATGTTAACGCATCATGAGAATATTGATTTTTTGAGTTTGTCAAAAGCAGAGCATGAATTCATTTGAATTTAATCGCCGTTTTCAAATTGTTTTTGAGATCCGTCATTAAATCATTTTTCAGATAAAACGCAACCGGTTCACCCAAAAATCAATAGAATACAAAAGAATCATTTTAAAAAAGGAAGTAAAGAATGGCAATAGATGACGTTTTAGCAGACCTTCAAAGCAAAATAGAAAAGAATTTGCCGGAAGGTGTCACAATTTCCGGCGTGAGCTTTGAAGGCCCGCAGCTGGTGCTTTACACGGAAGAGCCGAAGAAATTTGCCGACGATGGAAACATTATCCGAAATCTGGCAAAAGCGCTCCGCATCAGGATTGCGGTGCGCCCGGATCCGAAAGTGTTGGCGGAACCCGAACACTCGGTTGAAGTGATTCATAAAATCGTTCCGGCCGATTCGGTTATTTCAAACTGTTACTTTGACCCTGACTCGGGCGAAGTGATTATAGAAGCCGAAAAGCCCGGCCTGGTCATCGGCAAACACGGCGACACGCTTCGCGAAATTACGAAAGAAATCGGCTGGATTCCGAAAGTTGTCAGGACGCCGCCGATCAAATCTAAAACCGTCAAGAATGTCCGCGATTTTATGAGAAACAATCTCAAAGAAAGAAAAGAAATCCTCCGCGATATCGGCCGGAAAATCCATCGCGAATGCACGCACACGGACCAGTGGATCCGTTTGACATCTCTGGGAGGCAGTTTGGAAGTCGGGCGGAGCTGTTACCTTCTCTCGACCCCCGAATCTAAAATCATGATCGATTGCGGCGTCAACCTCGGCGCCGAAGACAAAACGCCTTACCTGTATGTTCCGGAAGTCAGTCACTTCGATGAGCTTGACGCCGTTGTTTTGACGCACGCTCACATGGATCACCAGGGCTTAATCCCTCTTTTGTATAAATACGGTTATACGGGACCGGTGTACTGCACACCGCCAACCCGCGACATGACGATTTTGCTCCAGCTGGACTATGTCGATATCGCTTCGAAAGAAGGCAAAAAGGTGCCTTACGACTCTGCCACAATTCAAAAGGAATTGATTCACATGATTCCGCTGGACTATGAAGAAGTAACGGATATCGCGCCCGATATGAAATTGACGTTCCATAACGCCGGCCACATTATCGGCTCGGCCATCGCGCACTTCCACGTCGGCGACGGCCTGCATAACATTGTGTTTACGGGGGACTACAAGTATGAAAAAACGCGTTTGTTCGACCCGGCCGTGAACAAGTTCCCGCGTGTCGAAACTGTCATTACCGAAGCCACGTACGGCAACAACAACGGTTTTCAGACGCCTCTCAAAGACGCCGAAAGAAATTTGCAGAAGATTATCCGCGATACGATCAAACGCGGCGGCGCCGTTCTGATTCCGGCGTTCGCGGTCGGCAGAAGTCAGGAAGTGATGATTGTTTTGGAAGAAGCGATCCGCAAAAACTTCATTCCGACTGTTCCTGTTTATTTGGACGGTATGATTTGGGAAGCCACAGCCATTCACGCGACCCATCCGGAATATTTGAACAGCGAACTGAAAAAACAGATTTTCCAAAAAGGTCAAAACCCGTTCCTGTCCGAGTCTTTCCGTCAGGTCGACTCCAAGGAAATGCGTGAAAAGATTTTGGAAGAGCCACACCCGTGCGTGATTATCGCGACATCCGGTATGATGACGGGCGGCCCCGTGATGAGCTATTTCAGTAAGCTGGCCCCCGACGAGCGCAATTCGCTCGTTTTTGTCGGTTATCAGGCGGACGGGACAATCGGCCGCCGCATCCAGAAAGGATGGCAGGAAATTTCAATGGGCAACAACACGACTGTGAAAGTGAATATGACGGTTGAGACGATCGATGGTTTCTCCGGTCACTCCGATGTCAAGCAGCTCCATGACTACATCCGCAAGATGCAGCCCAAACCCGAGCGGATTTTTACGGTTCACGGCGATGATAAATCATGTATTGAGCTTTCGGAGTCCATTCATAAGAAAGCCAGAATCGAATGCAAGCCGCTTGTCAACTTAGAAACATTCAGAATTTTGTAATTTTGTATTTTGTAATTTTGTAATTTTTCAAAACAAAATTCTGAGACCTCCTTTTTTCATTTTGACAATACGAAACGAGTTTGAATTTTATGACGGAAGAACTGAAAGTGATCCGGCCCGATGAAAGCGGGTCATACAGCCGCTTTTTGACGGACGGATGCTTATGCTGCCGGGAAGGCGCAAAAATGGTTCTTTTTGTTACGGGACGCTGTTACCGAGATTGTTTTTTTTGTCCGCTGTCGGTTGACCGGAAAAACGCGGATGTCATTTTTGCGAATGAGCGGCCGGTTTATTCGGACGCCGATATTTTGGATGAAGCGCGGACGATGCGGGCGAAAGGAACCGGCATCACCGGCGGCGAGCCGCTTTTGGAACTGCCGAAAGTGCTCCGTTACATTTCGCTTCTGAAATCCGAATTCGGGAAAGAGCATCATATTCATATGTATACGTCCGAAGCCCCCGATGAAAAACAAATCAAAGCGCTGGCAAATGCCGGGCTGAACGAAATACGCTTCCATCCGCCTTATGAAATATGGATCCGGCTGGAAGAATCGCCTTACAAAAACGCTGTTTTTTCGGCATAGGAAAACGGTATTTGCGCCGGATTTGAAATTCCGGCGATGGAAGGCGCCTCAGACGTTGCGGTTTTTACAAAACGCGCCGGCTGCTTTTTGAATTTAAATGAATTGGAATTTTCCGATACAAACGCGGAAGAATTGAAAAAACGCGGCTTCGTTTTAGCCGACGATGAGTCAAATTCGGTCCTCGGGTCGGCCGCCGTTGCAAAGGCGGCGTTTGATGCCGGCGGAAAAACGAATTTCTGTTCGTCACGCTACAAAGACGCGATTCAGCTGCGCCTGCGCTTCCTCCGGACAGCTCAATCGACGGCGCGCGAATTCGATGAGATCACGGAAGACGGAACTGTCATGTACGGACAAATCGATGTCCCGGCCGGATTTTTAGAACCGTTCACTTCTTTTTTAATTGAAATGGAACTGCCGCAAAAGGCTTTTTTTGTCAACCCCGAAAAGAATACAGTCGAAACCGCTTGCGGTATTGCCGAGGAATTGGCGGTGATTTTCGCGGAAGGAGATATGGAAGATTTCGGGAAGGTCAAAATCCGGATTATTGAAAGATATCCTTTTGAAAACGGATTCATCGTCGGCAGTGAGCAAATCTTCTAATATTTAAAGGTTGCGCGTAAAAATATATAAAGGATAACTTTCTATAAGGGATAGCTTGGACTGCATATTCTTGGAATATTCTGTGCTTAATTCAAGTATGCAGGCAAAACAAAAACGGGATCAAAAAACGGTTAAAAAAACGAGAGAATTATGGGGGAATTATAATTCTCGAAAAAGATGAGCGGCTGATTCAAAACGGTCTTTTTGAAAAAATGTTTTCAGATAAAAGAAACGGAAGAAGCCATTCAGTTTGTGTGTGCGGTCATGCGTGTTATTGTAATTGTAATGGTGGAACGGCAAA
Organism: Methanimicrococcus sp.; assembly: GCA_009783635.1. GTDB lineage: Archaea > Halobacteriota > Methanosarcinia > Methanosarcinales > Methanosarcinaceae > Methanimicrococcus. The sequence goes on from WRDC01000062.1 coordinate 6,801, forward strand.
GGTGCGCGCACTCTTCAGAATAAACGAAAAAAAAATAATCGGGGTGGCAGGGTTGCAAGCAACAGAAGATAAAGTCAAAGAAAGGCTTGAAAAATACCTTTCAAGAGACGAAAACGGAATACGTAAAATAGTATTAAATTTGTTTATTACGGGCAATAAATTCACGACCAGTGATGTGTATAAGCATCTTGAGCAGGAGAGCTGTGAAGTCAGTTACAGAGGCGTCTCCGCGATGGTCGGTTTAATGAATACGAGACTCGGCATTTTAAGCATTAACGTTACCGGGGACCATAATATTTATTCATTGAAGGACGACTACAAACCGGTTGTCGAATCCATTTTAACTCACGCCGCCCAATGAGGGTTTTAAAAATTGCTTCCTCGCTTCTCTCGGTCGCAATTTTCATTCTTTCTTGGAGGCTGTTTGTGTTTATGAGGTGCCTGACGGCACCCCGTTTTCCTTTTTAAAACTTTTTTAACTTTTTTAAAGTTTCATTTTAAAATGAGACTAAAATGAGACAGCATTTTCTAATGTTTTCTGATGCTTTCTGTTGTTTTCTGATGCTTTCTGTTGTTTTCTGATGCTTTCTGTTGTTTTCTGATGCTTTCTGTTGTTTTCTGATGCTTTCTGTTGTTTTCTGATGCTTTCTGTTTTTTCTAATATTTTTTGATTATGACTCTGTGACATTTTCCCCCCACTCCCGCGCACGGAAAGGGCGGAGGCCCGGGACTTTAATGCGGGCTGCGCCGGTCGTTTGAGAAATTTTAAATACCCCGGACCCGTAAAAACGGGTATGCCGTTTTCTCAAATCCGGAATCATAATTCAAGAACATTTCTCCGGCTCGACGGGAACGTTCCCGAGCATATTGCTTTTATTATGGACGGAAACCGCCGCTTCGCGCAAAAAAACGGGCGGGAGGCGACGTGGGGGCACCTGATGGGAACAAAGTCCATGGAAAACATTCTCCATTGGACGTATCTGGCAAAAATCAAACATATCACGGTTTATGCTTTTTCGACTGAAAATTTCAAGCGCGATCAAGCCGAAGTGGAAAGTATTTTTGAGCTTTTGGAAGATATGCTCTTTAAGATTTCAAACGACGAGAAGATTCTGAAAAAGAAAATCCATATCCGGCTGATCGGTGAAACGGATATGCTTCCCCCCAAAACGATTGCCGCTTTTAAAGAATTGGAAGAGAAAACATCGGCCAATGATAAGATGTATTTGAACGTGGCCGTGGCTTACGGCGGACGAAACGACATCGTTCAAGCTTTTCAAAGGATTGCCGAAAAAGCTGTCGGCGATGATGATTTGGACATTACGGACGATGAGATTTCTAAATATTTATTCCCGTATTCTGACAAAATCGTACCCGGCGTTGATTTTATGATCCGGACCGGCGACGAACACAGGACGTCCAATTTTCTGTCATGGCAGGCGAACGGAAACAACGCCGCCGTTTATTTTTACAGCAAATACTGGCCGGAATTCACGTTCAAAGACTTGTTTTATCTCCTCCGGAAATATCAGAAAAACGAAGAGGAAAACCTGAAGAAAGAGTTGAAGAGAGCGGAAAAAATAAACGCTTTTTTAGGACGGAAAACCTGAAGCCGGGTGAAAAACCCAACGCTGAAAAACAGGAAAAGAACGCCGTTTTCTTTTCGGCATGACTTATACTGCCGCCACCGCTGCCGCCACTGCTGCCGCCACTGCTGCCGCCACTGCTGCCGCCACTGCTGCCGCCACTGCTGCCGCCACTGCTGCCGCCACTGCTGCCGCCACTGCTGCCGCCA
>WRDC01000063.1 GCA_009783635.1 Methanimicrococcus sp.
GTCAGACAATCGGCCGATAAATTCCACGAATTAGAGAAGATGCCGCTTCTGACAATGTCAAATCCGAGAGGCGATTCGGACAGGTCGTCAGAAACAGAGGAGGGGTTGTGATGGATTTCATGGACCTTGTGGCCCGGTACAACGAAGAGTACGGCATGGTTGACGATGACTGGGAAAAAATACGGACGACAACGATACTGACATTCGTTGAGGAAAACGGAAAAATCTCATCCAGATACAACGGGGTTCCTGTGTACAGGGACAGAGATTTCGAAAAAACGATATTCGCCGGTGAAACGTGGATATGCTCCCTGGACAAGTCCAAATTAACATTCTATTTCGCAAAAGGGATTCAAAGGATAGATTCCGCGTTCATGTTTGAACTCAAAAGCGAACAGAGGGATGAGATCGTGTCCTGTATTTGGGAAAAGCAACGGCGCATCATCGAACCGATTCTTGAAGAGAAGTACAGAGAGGTCGCGGCCAAAAATCTGGAACAAGCCACTGAAGAGACGCGGTCGAAATATGAGGCGGAGATCAAAACGCTCAAGGACAGCATCCATAATCTTGAGCAGAAGGAAACGGAAAATAAGCAAATCATAGAGTCGCTTCATGAAAAACTGAACGCGAAAAACAGCGATGCGGAATCTCAAAGTTCAAAACCGGCCGGCGTCCCGGAACTCATGCCTTTCGGAAGCGCATCGAACATTTCAGTCAAAAGAAGCGGCCCGGATACGATAATCAGCGACGCGTTCAACAAATCCAGATATTTCGTCCATCTCAGCGCCGACCACAGAACCATCGTCATCAGGCCGCATGAACAAGGAAATGTCGTTTGTATGAACAATACGATTGTCTTGGAAAGACTCGGGCTGATTTCTTCCTTCAACGGTCCTTATGATATGGTCTCCGAATATAGCCCGTTGTACGGGGGAATTCAGATATATCTTTAAATGTTCAAATCATTTTTTCGGTAACAGGATAGAAAAATTAAAAAAAGGCGGGACGCCTCAGGCAACCCCCTCAAACGCAATCCATTTCCGTTTAAAATTCACCGGGGTGCCGCAGGCACCCCTCAAACGCAACCCCCCCTGTTAAAAATCACCGGGGTGCCGCAGGCACCCCTAAAACGCATCCGGCCTCCAAGTCCAAATGAAAATTGCGACCGAAGCCGAAGGCGTAGGGAGCAATTTTGAACACAATCATCATGCACATTGATATGGACAGCTTTTTCGCGTCCGCAGAGGTCCGCGACAAACCGGAATTAAAAGATAAACCGGTCGTTGTCTGCTCAAAAACATATCGTGTCGGCGATGTTCCGCGCGGTGTGATCAGCGCCGCTTCTTATCCGGCGCGCAAATACGGCCTGCATTCGGCAATGCCGATATCGGAAGCGCAAAAACTTTGTCCGGACGCGATTTATCTGCCAATGAATCACGCCCTGTACAAGCAGATTTCGGAAAACCTCGTCAAAATCATACAGAATCATACCAAAACAGTCCAGCAGGTCAGCATTGACGAGGCTTACGCTCTTTTGAAAGAGAATGTCAATACTTATGATGAAGCGAAAGAAGTCGCCGGAAAAATAAAAGCCGACATTCTCGCGGCGGAAAGGATTACTTGTTCTGTCGGCATCGCGCCGAACAAATCCGTCGCAAAAATCGCTTCCGGATTTCAAAAACCGAACGGAATGACGGTCGTCTCTCCCGCGGAAGTCACAGATTTCTTGTCTCCGCTGCCGGTTTCAAAGATTCCGGGAGTCGGCAAGAAAACGCAGGAAACTTTGGATTTGTTGAACATTCAGACAATCGGAGAACTGGCCAAAGCCGACAAACGGCTGATTTATGAAAAGCTTGGGAATCACGGCATGGTGTTTTTGGATATCGCGAACGGAATAGATACTTCTGCCGTCATTGAAACCGCGGATGTCAAATCCATCGGCCGGTTTCAGTCACTGAGCCCTTATACAAATGACCCGGCGGCCATTAACATGAGTTCCGAATCTGTTTGTGAAGAAATTCACGCGATTTTGACCGCGAAAAAAATGTTTTTCAAAACAATTTCCGTCAGCCTCCGGTATGCCGATTTCACGACGGCGGCGAAATCCAAAAGCCACACGGTTCATACGTCGGATATTTTTTTCTTAAAACGGCACGCTTCCGAGATGCTGGAAGAATTAATGGCCGCAAGCGAAAAGAACAAAAAAATCCGGCAGATAAGCGTCAGCGTTTCAAATTTAAAAAAGACGGATGCCGCGCAAATGCAGCTGACGGACTTTTTCTGACCGGAATTTTTAAACGCGCAAAAGCGGACGCTGAAACGCAAAAGAGATGAAAAGAGACGCAAAAGAAACGCTATTAAAAACGCTATTCATAAAGCTATTCATAACGCCATTATTTATTCGATTTATATCTCCCGCGTTTTTCTCTTTTTGAGTTTGATGAATCAGAGCCGCTTCCGCCTCCATCTTTATCTTCAGGCGGGCGGTCTGTTTCGCCCCTCATTTTTTTCTCCAAACCACGAATCATGTCCCGGATTTGAATGGCCCGCTCAAAATCAAGCATTTCGGCGACCAAATTCATTTCGGCTTCATACTGAATAATTAAATTCGGGATTTCCGCTTTCGGGATGTGTTTCACATCCGTCAGTTCAGTTACCTTTTCACGAATCGGTTTGATGACCGTTTGCGGCACAATGCCGTGTTTTTCATTAAACGCAATTTGCAGTTTGCGGCGCCTCTCTGTTTCGTCTATTGCGGATTTGATGGAGCCGGTCATATTGTCGGCATAAAGGACGACTCTGGAATTTGAATTGCGGGCCGCTCTTCCGATAATCTGAATCAAACTGCGGGCGTCTCTCAAAAATCCTTCCTTATCGGCGTCCAAAATACCGATGAATCCGACTTCGGGAATATCCAATCCTTCGCGAAGAAGATTGATGCCGACAAGAACGTCGAAAGTGCCGAGGCGCAAGTTTCGAATCAGCTCTGTCCGTTCAATCGTGTGGATATCCGAATGCAGATAACGGGATTTGATGCCGGACTCGGACAAGTATTCCGTCAACTCTTCTGCCAGCCTCTTGGTCAATGTCGTCACAAGCGCCCGGTTTCCCTTTTCAATCACTTTGCGGACCTCGGCAATAATGTCATCGACCTGCCCTTTGATAGAGCGGACTTCAACGATCGGGTCAACGAGGCCGGTCGGGCGGATGACCTGTTCGACAACCTGCGCCGAATGGCTGATTTCATAATCACTGGGCGTTGCAGATACGAATATGACTTGTTTCATAAAAGTTTCTTCGAACTCTTCAAACCGCAGCGGGCGGTTATCAAACGCGCTCGGCAGCCGGAATCCGTAATCGATCAAAGCCTTTTTGCGGGCGCGGTCGCCGTTGTACATACCGTGCACCTGCGGCAGCGTTTGGTGACTTTCATCAATCACCATCAGAAAATCATCGGGGAAATAATCGATTAAACAGTACGGCCGCTCGCCCGGCTGCCGGCCGTCAAAGTGCATGGAATAGTTTTCAATACCTTTACAGCTGCCGGTCTCTTTGATCATTTCCATGTCGTAAAGCGTCTTTTGTTTCAGGCGGTGCGCTTCCAGCATATCCAATTCGGGAAGGCGCGTCTCCAGTTCCTGCAAAATAGCGCTTATCGCGCGGTCGACTTCATAATCCGGAACGACATAGTGGCGGGCCGGGTAAATGAAAAAAGAATCCATGTCAAAGTTTTTCGTATTGTTCAAGCCGTCGATTTCCGAAATTCTTTCAATTTCATTTCCGAAAAACTCTATCCGGATGATGTTTTTGTAATAACCGGGCATGACGTCGACCGTTTCTCCTTTGACGCGGAACCGCCCGGGCGCAGGTTCTAAATCGTTTCGTTCAAACTGGCTGTCAACGAGTTTTTCAAGAAGGGTGTTGCGCTTCAATTTTTGACCGACGTACACTTCAATGCCCATTTGTTCAAAGCGTTCCGGATTGCCGAGACCGTAAATGCAGGAAACGGAAGCAATGACGATGACATCCCGCCGCGAAACCAGAGAGGCGGTCGCTTCAAGGCGCATCTGTTCAATCTGCGGATTGATATCCGCGTCTTTTTCAATGTACTGGTCTTTCGCGGGCAGATAAGACTCCGGCTGGTAATAATCATAATAAGAGACAAAATATTCAACGCGGTTTTCGGGGAAGAATTCTTTGAATTCGTTATAGAGCTGAGCGGCCAAAGTTTTGTTATGAGCAATTACCAGAGTCGGCCGCTGGACTTTTTCAATAACGTTCGCGATCGTATATGTTTTTCCCGACCCCGTCACGCCGAGAAGCGTTTGAAAACGGTTGCCGCGGTCAACGCCTTCGGCTAACTGAGCAATAGCCTCCGGCTGAGAGCCTTTCGGAGACATATCCGAAACGATTTTAAACGGCGGAGAATCGCGCTTGCGCGTTTTGATTTCAAGGTCTCTTTTATCGTCCATCGCGTCACTTTCAGTTTTTATTTTTTGAACCGGCGGAGTAAAAATTCATTTCAACCGAATTTTTAAGTTGTGTTTTCTTCCATATTAACTTAATACCTTCAAAGTGAAAGTATTCGATTTTGTATGGCATTTTTGTATGGCATTTTTGTACGGCATTTTGTGTGGCCTTTTTGTATGACAAATAGACACAAAATCTTTAAAAAGTAAATGAATCCTGAAAAAGATAAATAGAATCCTGAGATATAGAATCCTGAAAAGGGAGTTATATTTATGAATACTTATGCAAACGCTCCGGATGTTTCCGGAAATCAGTTTTTATCCAAAGTTTACACGTGGATGTTTCTCGGCTTGCTGTTAACGGCCGTCGCTTCTTACGCGGTGATGTCAAGCGCGTCTCTTCAGGCAACGATGTTCGGCCTCATGTGGATATTGATTATTATCGAATTGGCTGTTGTTCTTCTTTTAATTTGGAGGATCAAATCCATGTCGCCGTCAACCGCGGCGGTCGCGTTTATCTTCTACTCCGTTCTCAGCGGGATTACGCTGACGCCGATTTTGACATATTACACACTGGCCTCCGTCTTCGTTGTCTTTTTGATCTCGGCCGGTATGTTTATCGGTATGAGTCTGGTCGGCTATTTCATTAAAAAAGATTTAAGCGGCTTTGGAAGATTCTTGATGATGGCTTTGATTGGCTTGATTATCGCGATGATTGGCAATATGGTGCTGTTTTATTTCTCGCCGACGACGGCAAGCGTCATGAGTTTTTTCATAAGTGTTGCTGCTGTGCTTCTGTTTGCCGGATTGACCGCCTATGACACGCAGAAAATCAAAAAGCTCGGGCAGTCCATGGAACACGGCAACCCGTATTCCCAAAAATTGGCCATTATCTGCGCTCTGAACCTTTATTTGGACTTCATCAACCTTTTCATCCACATGCTGCGCCTTTTCGGCCGGAGACAATGAATCAAAAATGACTCGAAATGTTTGCAATCTTTTGAGACGGGGAACCGCCAACCGGCGCTTATCGGGCGTCGGCGGCGCCCCGTCCGTTTGCACGCTTTCACTCAGAAGGTATGCTCTGAAGGTCTCTGAAGGCAGGTTCTGAAGGCACATTCTGAAGGTATAAGTTAAGTAAAATATGCAGATATGTATTCATTAAGTCGGGCGGGAAGTTATATGCAGGGTTACATTGCCATTTTTTCACTGATTTTACTGATTTTGTTTGTTTTGTTCCGCTCGTTTCAGATGAAAAGGAAGGGAATCAAAGCGTTGCATTTCGGTGAAATGGACAAAAAGGATTTTTTGATTCCTCCGTTTGTTCTTTTATATTTTTATATGCTTCTTGCAAACACATTTGATTTGCCGAGATTCGGTACTGTTTTAACAAGCAATGAAACAAGCAGCGCCGTTGCTGCGTGGATTGGCGCCGCGCTTTGTCTTTTTGCTGTTGCTTTGTTTCTTTGGGGCATGGTCTCTTTCGGAAAAAGTTTTCGTGTCGGTATCGATGCGGATAAACCCGGCAGCCTTGTGACCTCCGGCGCTTTTTCGATAAGCAGAAACCCTCTTTATGTGTCGTTTTTTATGATTTTAGCCGGAATTTTTTTAATCTTTCCGGCATGGATATTTTTCGCTTATTTTGTCGCGGGGCTATGGCTTATTGATCGTCAGGTCTGCCTTGAGGAAAATTCGCTCAGAAATATCTATGGCAAGGAATACGATGACTATTGCGGCAAAGTCAGGCGATATATTTAAACCGGCGATAACTGAGACTGACCGGCGAGACTGACCGGCGAGACTGACCGGCGAGACTGACCGGTGAATGCTTATATAATCGTTTGAAATACTCCTCCCATGAAAGATTTTATCATCATCGGAAATAAAGCCGTTACCGGCGGCAAGATTTCATTAAACGACCTGCCGGGGGCTGCCGGGCGCATGGATGTTCTGTGCCGCTGCGTCACCGCGTCTCTTTTCATTTCATTCGGCATGAGGCGGGACGTGAACGTGCATTTGATTTTAAAAGGAGGACCGGAGCCGCATAAAATCGTCCGCTTCAACGGCGAAACCATGCGGTCATTGAATCCCGATGAAAGGAGTTCGGGGTCGCTGATTCAAAAAGCGCTTTTAATTCCGGCCAATGAAACCGAGAAGGAATCGACCCCGGGCGTTTTTGTGAGAACGGGCGATTTAACCGTCCTTTTAGATGAATTCAAAGACAAAAGACCGCTCTATTATTTGAAAGAAGACGGCGGCGACATTTCAGACCGGGTCAAATCAAAAGACGCGGCCGATAAATTCAATGACGGCGTTTTTATTTTAGGCGACAATCAGGGCGTTTTTGAAGACGATGAAGCGGCAATTGAAAATGCCGGCGCGTCAAAAATATCCGTCGGGCCGGTTTCGCTTTTATCCAGCCAATGCATTACATTGATTTTGAATGCGGCAGACCGAAGCGAACAAAACAAATGAATGAGTAGGTGTCGTCAATAGTGATTAAACTAAACCTAAATACTTTTCAAAGAATTTCGATAACTTTTCAATGATATTTTGTTTTCTGTCGGCACGATTACCGCTGCCGAAGCGTGACATTGGCGGCAGGAGTTTATCAATATCTGTACCGGTCGTTTTCAAAATGCCGTCACGGAAAGCGTTATCAACAAATCTGCGGGTTTCGTCGTCTTTCAGTTTTTCGTTGGCGATCAGAGCGGATAAATCCTCTTCTTTTCGTTTTTGCACGAAAAGTGTCCAGTCATCGTCGATGTGTGTTGACATATTCACCTGCTCAATGAACCGTTCTATCAACTCTTTTTTACTCCGCAGCTCCATACTGGAATTGACAGCCTTAAAGATTGCTGTGAGTATACTCCGGTCTTCACAGTTTGAAGCGTGATATTTTTCGACAAGCATGAGGATGTAGTCTATGTTTACCTCAATCTGCTTGATAAGTTCCAGTTCGAATACAATGTCATCGTTGATGTATTCCTTGCCCCCGCTGTCTTTTGGCCGAAGTTCTTGATACAAATCGATGTAAACGCTCTGATAGTCTTGAAAATCCCTCTCGCTTAATATTTCATTGCCGTCAAAGGCATCAAACACCGCGAGGATATTTTTCAATCGTAAAATCGAGCCGTACAGGCGAATGAAATCCTTTTGAGCGCTCTCACCGACGATAAACTCGCCCAGAGGATAATTCGTGAGCAGCTGATCCATCAATTCGACATACCCGGGCTTGTGTTCACCGTTTTGGTCGTAACCGTAATAATACTCCTCATATGTTTTCAGAAGAACAATACCGCCCGCATCCTTGTTACCGAACAGGGCAATCGCGTCGTCTGTTGCCTGCTTCAGGTCGCGGAAACAAACGATGTTTCCGAATGTTTTGACACTGTTCAATATGCGATTGGTACGAGAGTATGCCTGCATCAATCCGTGTTGTTTTAGGTTTTTGTCCACCCATAGCGTGTTGAGTGTCGTCGCGTCAAAACCGGTCAAGAACATATTGACGACAATGAGTATATCCACCTCGCGATTTTTAACGCGTTGTGAGAGGTCTTTGTAATAATTCTGGAATTTCTCTGATGACGTGTCGTAATTTGTGTTGAATAAAGCGTTGTAGTCGGCAATCGCCGCTTCAAGGAAATCTCGGCTGTTGCTGTCGAGTTTGTCATTGTCAAAGTCCTCGTCAGGCAATGCATCCTCTATGTCTTCCTCGTTTGCGCTGTAACTGAATATGGTCGCTATGGTCAAGTTCTTATTTTTAGCTTCAAGTTGCGCCTTGAACTCTTCATAATATTTCATGGCCATCGGAATTGAGGAGACGGCGAAAATCGAATTGAACCCGGAAACGTGCCGGCCTTTAAGGGAATAAAAGGAATTGCGTTTCGTCTTTTGGTCGAA
>WRDC01000064.1 GCA_009783635.1 Methanimicrococcus sp.
CGGCAATCCCCCAAAATCGGCTCAACAACGGCCTGTACGCCGTTTAAACGGATGTTTTCACACAAATAGCCGTAAGACACCGGATTAAGCTCAATCGCGATGATTTTTGCGGGATTCGAATGAACGGCAATCGGAACGGAAAAGTAACCGATGCCGGCAAACATATCCACAATCGTCTCGCCGGAACAATCGGCGGCCAGCGTTCTCTTCTCTTTGAGATTGCCCTTGGAAAACATGATTTTTGAAACGTCTAATTTAAACCGGCAGCCGTTTTCTTTGTGAATGACTTCGGCAGAGCCGGAAGCGCCCGGCCGGCAGCCGATGAGTTCACGCGCCGGAATCCGGAATTGGCCGGCAATGCCGCTGTCGTTTAAAACGAGACGGGCCTTTTCATCCATAAGTAAAAGAAGCTGACCGATTTCCTTTTTTTTATGAGAGAGGGAGGCAGGGATTGAAACGATCAAAATGTCGCTGATTTTTTGCTTATTGGACGGCAGCATTTCGATTTCCGCGTTCGTGAAAGAAATACCCGCTTTTTCAGCCTCGGCGGGGAAAGCCGACAGGTAGTATTTCGTGAAATCTTTCAATCTTTGCGGTTTTATCATTTTTACAACACTCCGCGGAAACAAAAATTATGCAAATGAAAGGGTCAGAGACATCAGAGAAGGCACATCGAACACACAGAGTAAGACACGTCAAGACACGTCAGACACATCAGAGTGAAAGACACCAGACACACAGAGTGAGAGACATCAGACACACAGAGTGAGAGACATCAGGCACATCAGAGTGAGAGACATCCGAGTGTGGCCCAACGCGTCACAATTAAACAATTCGTTTCAATCTCGGATTCGGGCGATACAGCCGGCCGGCCTTTGCCATCGGTTCCATGGCGTCAATGGTTTCGCCGACGGAAACAATATCCATTGTCGAATCGCGGGAGTCATAAATACCGCCGACTCCGAGGCTGTCAAACAGCGGCATCCCGAGCTGCTTCTCGGCTGCCGCAAACGCTTTAACTTTATTGATGTCGCCAAAGCCGCTGGAAAGCATGATTTGAAGGTTTTCAAAGCCGCGGTCGTTGAGCGCCCGGCGGACGGCATAAACGCCGGTGACGGAAACGCCTGTGCCGAACCAATACTTTTCATCGGCTTTCGGAACCGACACGCTTTTTCCGAAAAAGCTCCGGAGGATGGCCTCTTTATCGGCTTCTGTTTTGCCTTCAAAATCTTTGAAAGAAAGAGCGCCTTGGCCGACGTTTTCACCGCATGTGTCGATCCGGACAGCGGCCAATCCGGGAACGCTGCGGGCCGCCTGAAGCGTGTCGTCGATTTCTTTGTTATTGTAATCCACCAACGCGACGCGGGCGACATTTTCCGGCATATGCTTATCAAACGCGATGATCGTATTCACAACGGCTTGGTCTTTGCCGCTTTTCCATGCATATACGCTTTCAAGAGCGTGCGGAATTGTGCCGCTGCCTTCTTTACCGGCGTAAGCCGCGCCGGCGTCTGTGGAAGCGCCGACGGCGCCGCCATCGATCGCCGCTTTGGAAATGGCGGCATCATCCTTAAAGTGCCAGTGACGGGCGCCGAAGTAAGTGACGGGACGGTGGCCGGCCGCTTCGGTAACGGCTCTCATTCGTTCTTCGGCTTGGACCAAATCCAATTTTTGATGATCGTTTAAAACGGCAAGCGACGAACTGATGATTCCGAGATAAACGGTTTCCAAACGAATGATATCAAGAACCGGCGCTTCCAGAAGAAGAATCGTTTCAAGCGGCTGATATGTTTCACCGTCGGGAAGCGCATAAACGCGGCCGCCGTGTTTCTTTAAATCGGAATTTGCCAAAATAAAATCAACGGCTTCTTTCATGCCGGCGACAACGCCGGGGCCTTTGCGGACAAAAACTTGTGCCCGGACAAACGGATTTAAATTCTCTTTTCGGAGAATGTCATAAGAACGCAAAAAATATTTGTCTGTGTATTTCTCAAAATCCGGTCTCTGTTCTTGACTCATCATCCCGCGAACCCCGTTTTTAATTCATTGATAAACAAAATATTAATCTGGATATGTTTCTTCTATGAGAAGAGACGAAAGACATAAATATTTATATCTTTTTCTGACTATCCCTATCAATTTCAATTCATTTTCCGCTTTATCGGCGTTTTCCGTTTTTATGTTTTTGGTTATCAAAAAGTTTAAAATGCCTTCTTTTATTTAATTTGTCATTGATATTTATTTCAAATCGGATTGACCGAAAAAAAGACGTCAAAACAAAAAAAAACAACTACAAAAGGAATAAAAATGCAAAACAATGAACAGCATGAGGAGCATTATCCAGAATATTGCCGAAACAGTCTCATGGATTTTGTAAAAATTAAGGACATCAACATTGAAATCTGCGACGTGACGCTCCGGGACGGCGAACAGACGCCCGGCGTTGCTTTTTCAAAAGAACAAAAGATGTCGATTGCTCAGCATTTGGATGATATCGGCATTGAAGTCATCGAAGCCGGTTTTCCGGTCGTCTCGGAAGCCGAAAAAGATGTCGTCAAGGCCATCGCGAATATGGGCCTGGACGCGAAGATTTGCTGTCTTTGCCGGTCAACGCAAAAAGACGTGGAAACCGCCATCGATTGTGACGTTGATTTTGTCAGCGTCTTTTTGGCCATGTCCAATCTTCATTTAAAATACAAATATGAAAAGAAATTGGAAGAAATGCTCGACGTGGCCATGAACGCGATTGAATACGCTAAGGACCACGGCGTCGGCGTGAGATTTGCCGCCGAAGACGCCACAAGAACACCCATTCCCCGTTTAATTCAGGCATTTAATATGGCGGAAGAACGAAATGTCGATTATGTCAGCATCGCCGATACGATCGGTATCTTAAACCCGACAACCGCTACTTATTTGATTGATCAGATCTACAACGCGATTGATAACCGGAAAACAAAAATTTGTATGCATTGCCATGATGACCTCGGTTTGGCCGTTGCCAATACATTGGCGGCCGCCGAAGCGGGCGCATTTCAGCTCCATACAACTGTAAACGGAATCGGCGAACGCGCAGGAAACGCGTCTTTGGAAGAAACTTTGATGAACCTGCGCATTCAGTACGGCATCGGGCGCTATGATCTGCACAGTTTGGTGGATCTGTCGCACGAAGTCAGCGCCGCTTCAAAAATTGATGTCGCCGTCAACAAAGCCGTTGTCGGCCAAAATGCCTTCTCCCACGAGTCCGGCATCCACGTTGCGGCCATTCTCAAAAATCCGAGAACGTATGAACTGTTCCTTCCCGAAATGGTCGGCGGCAAAAGAAACTTAATCGTCGGCAAACACACGGGAACAAAAGCGCTTGCCGGAATCATTAAAGATATCGGCTATGAGATGAACGATGATGATTTCTGTACTCTTTTCAACAAAGTCAAGGTCATCACCGAAACCGAACAAAGAAGCGTTGACCGGAATGAACTGGAACAACTGATTTTAACAATTATTGAAAATTGATTAAAAATTGATTGAAAATTGATTGAAAAATAATTCAAGGGGACTTTAGCGCCCCTTCTTCTCTTTTTTAAGGTTCAAACCAAATACGTTTTTTCTTTCAGAAGCCGAGAAAAAGGGCATTGATTTTCAATAATGCCGCTGCTGCCGCGAGCGCTTTGAAATCTCGAAAAAATGAAACGATTCTTTCATTTAAATAAAATTAAGAAAGGTTTTTAACGATTATTGTACATGTAGGGGCTATGATTGGTATCTCGAAATTATATTGCGGTACCGTCGAGCCCTCGGACGCTCTTCGGTATAACCGTGATTCAAAAAAGCTGCCTTCGCACTTGCTGCAGTTTTCGGCAGACAAAAAACCTGTTGTCGTATGGAATATGACAAAAAGGTGCAACTTGGGATGCGTCCACTGCTACGCGCAGGCGGTCAATCCCCATGTTGAAGACAAAACGGAACTTACAACGGAAGAGGGAAAAGCATTAATCGATGATTTGGCGGCATTCGGCTCGCCGGTGATCCTGTTTTCGGGCGGTGAGCCGCTTCTTCGAAAAGATTTGGTCGAGCTGGCTCAATACGCTAAAGACAAAGGTATGCGCGCCGTGATTTCAACAAACGGCACGCTGATTACAAAAGAAAAGGCGCGCGAGCTTAAAGAAGTGGGCCTCTCCTATGTCGGCATTTCCTTAGACGGTATGGCCGATGTGAATGACCGGTTCCGGTGTCATAAAGGAGCTTTCAACGAAGCGGTCCAAGGTCTTAAAAACTGTCAGGACGAAGGAATAAAAGTCGGTCTCCGCTTTACAGTCAATACTTTCAACGTCAATGAAATCCCGGCCATCTTTGACTTCCTTGAGCGCGAAAAAATTCCGCGCATCTGTTTCTACCATTTGGTTTATTCCGGTCGCGGTGGCCGTATGGTGGAAGAAGACCTGACACACGGAGAAACGCGCCGGGTCGTTGATTTGATCATGAACAAAACGGCCGAGCTTCACGCCAAGGGTTTTCCGGCGGAGGTTTTGACCGTTGACAATCACTGTGACGCCGTATACATTTATCTCCGCCTTTTAAAAGAAAATCCAAAACGCGCCGCCGAAGTTTATGAACTTTTGTCGATGAATCAGGGCAATTCCACCGGCATCGGCATCGGCTGTGTTTCGTGGAACGGCGATGTTCATGCCGACCAGTTTTGGCGCCACCAGACATTCGGAAACATTCGCGAGAGAAAGTTTTCTGAGATTTGGACGGATAAAAGCAACCCGCTGATGGCCGGTTTGAAAGACCGTAAAGCTCTCCTTCGCGCCAACGCGCCGAAATGCGCGCGCTGCGCGTGGCTGGATGTCTGTAACGGCAACTTCCGCGTCCGCGCCGAAGCCTTGACCGGCAACGTTTGGGGAGACGACCCGGCCTGTTATTTGACAGAAGAAGAGATTTCGAAAAAGCCCGAATAATTTTTTCTTCCTTTTTCTTAATCTTTTTATTCATCCTTTTCTTAATACTCATAATCTGTCAGAATCCGTTCAGAATCGTTTTATTCGTTCATCTGCAGGGGTTGCCAAGCTTGGTCAAAGGCGCAGGGCTTAGGACCCTGTTCTGTAGTGATTCGCGGGTTCGAATCCCGTCCCCTGCATCACCGTATCAGAGCCGGAAAACCGGAGAGTGTTCATTATGAAGGATTTGGAAACATTTGTTTTACACAGAGAAAAAACGGATCGCCACAGCGCGACCGTTTGGGCTGAAATTGTTGACGGCAGTTTGAGAATATCGGGACAAGCTTTGGGCGAGGCGCCTCTGGAGGTTTTCGGTGAAGACGAATACGAATATTTTTACACCTTTGATGAGCGCAATACCGAAAAACTATTCGGGCTTTTAATGAAAAACAGAACGGATGTCAAAGAACTTCTGACCGGCGAATTCGGCGGTACGGACGGAGACAAAAAGCTGCGTGATTTCTGTGAAAAAAATGAGATCAAATATGAGTTTTTTTCATATTATTGATCGTATGATTTTGATTGTATGATTTTGATTGTATGATTTGATTTGCCGGCAATCGTTTTTTGCCGGCTTTTTTTTGTTTCGCTTTTTTTTGTTTCATTTCGTTTTTTTATTCACCGCGGTGGCGCGAAGGCGGTCTTTGCCCTCGCGCGCGGTTCCGCGGCGGTTTATTCTTCGAATTCTTCGTCTTCATGCAGTATGTACATCACGAACAGCGCCAACAGCATCAGTACAAAAGCCCACACCAAAAACATCGGCATCGCATCGGAACTTTGGGAACCGCCGTCTCCCACCGTCATGGTCAAATCGGCGTAACCGTCAGTGAATTCCGCGCGGAACGTGTAAGTTCCGACGTCGAAGGTTTGATCATAACTTTCTTTTAAAGTAATGACAATGTTTCCTTCATTTCTAACGGTACCGTTTCTTTCATTTTCAGTGACAACATAGTTGTCGGGGTCTACAACTTGACCTTGGAACATCAGCCGGACGAAATGGTTTAAAGGCCCGTCAATGATTCCCTCTGAGTCGCCTGCACCCGGGTATTGTCCGAAATTCTGGATGACGGTATAGACGGAGTTGTTAGAGCTGTTGTTGGAGTTGTTGGAACCGTTGCCGGAATCCCCGGAATTAGACGACTGGTTACCTTCGCCATTCGAACTGCCGTTCTGAGAGCCTCCGCCATTCGAGCTGCCGTTCTGAGAGCCTCCCGGAGGTATTACCGTCGCGTTGCCGGTGCCGGAACCACCGCCGCTTGTTTTCTTTTGGAAGACAGCCCATAAGTCCTTGTCGCCGGTTTCATTGATGCTTGTCACTTTGATGCCGCCGGTTGCGGCGTCATACCAGCCGAGGAAATTGTAACCGTCTCTTACGGCATCATCCAAATCAAACGGCAGGTCAGTCACATCAAACGTATCGGGGTTTGTGTTCACATCGCCGATCTCCAAGCCGTTGTAAGTGATATTGTATTCAATCGGGACCGTATCAAAGCGCGCCCACAATTCTTTGTCACCTGTTGTAGTGATGTTTGTCACTAAGTTGCCGCCGATTGCAGCGTTATACCAGCCGTCGAAATCGTAACCGTCTCTTACGGCATCATCCAAATCAAACGGCAGGTCAATCACATCGAACGTATCGGGGTTTGTGTTCTCATCGCCGGACGCCAAACCATTGTAAATGATATCGTAAGAAACCAAAGCAAAGGTCGCATGAATCGTATGGTCTGTCACCACTTCTTCAAACGGATATGTGGCGATTGAGCCTTTATCTGAACCATCAACAAGCACGGCAGAAATCGCATAACCGTCGTCGGGAATTATGGTAAAGTTCTTGTCGCCGCCCATGCCGTCTTTATAGGCAACGGACACATCTCCGGATGGTGAAATACTTCCGTTCGGATCCGCGGTGGCTGTAATGACAGGCGCAGGCAACACAGTCACCACACAGGTCGCATATGCATTATATGAATCATCAGCCGCTGTGGCTTTTATGGTGACTGTTCCGGGTAAAAGCCCTGTTACAGTACCGTCTGATGATATAGAGGCGATGAGCGGATCACTGGGGTCGTCAGGATGAGCAGGCTCAACATACCCCTCAATTTCCCAAATAATGATTTGGTTTACCGCGTAAGTCGGTGTGATAATGACATTAAGTGTCTCATAATCGCCAACGACCAATGTCAATGTTGTCGGATTCAAAGCAATGTCTGTGACAGGTTCTGCGGCTGACGTATCCAGTTCGACGTCAATCGGGAAGAAGCCTGAATTCGCGCCGTTTGTGTATATGACGCCGGGTTTTCCGCCGTCAATACCCCAAACAGCTGTGCCGGCAGGTTCAACTGTGAGGAAATCAATGGACCCAATCATAAACGGACCGGGCTTTTTGTGGTCCCATCCGACAACGACGCCCGGATTGGTGACGGTCGGCGTAACGGTGATAATTTGGGCCATGCCTGATCCGTAGGCGAACACAAAGCCGCCATCCACGTTGGTGGCAGAGCTGTTAATCGCTTTGCCGGTTGAGGCAATCACCCATGCATCATCCGCCACGGTAACGCTTCCGGTTGAATTAATGGCAATGCCGGTGCCTTTCGCTTCGACCTTGGCATCGTCCTGAATGGTCGCAGAGCCGCCGCCCGGCATCCAAATGACATTGTTTGAACCTTCATTGTATACGCTTGCGTTATCTTTCACAATAACGGTAACGGTATGGGTGTCATTTGTGCGGATCGTTATTCCGCTAGCGGTATGAACTTCAGCGTCTCCGGATATAATAACCGTTGAACCCGCACCCAGCGCGTTAATGGCTCGGCCGCTGCCGGGGTCGGCATACACTTTAGCGTTACCTGTAATTTCCACATCACCGTATGTTTGGATGGCATAGTCACTAAAATCAGGATTAAGCGCGGCGACACTACCGCCGTCAATCAGCACTTTCGTATTCGGACTCGTGCTGTTGGTCATATGAAGGACCGGGCGGACGTTTGTTGTAGCCTCGTTAAACGCCGAACCGCCGTTTATAATGACGGTGGCATTCTGGCCCCTTGCTTCAATGGCGGTTCCGCTGTTGGCTGC
>WRDC01000065.1 GCA_009783635.1 Methanimicrococcus sp.
CCGTCTTCAACGAGGTTGATGCCGCAGGTTGTACAGTTATCGACTTTTGTCATAAATTCTTCTCCTGTAAAATGATAAATCAATTCTTAGAATTCAAGCGACCGCTAAAAAAAGCGTCGCGATCTGAATCTCCTCAATATTGTCTTTGAAAAGAGTATCTTATGATTTAAAGTTTATTGCAGAAACGGGCTTTTTTTAAAAAGGAGCAAAAGGGAGATAAAGGGAAATAAAGAGAAGGACGGGCTAAATTTTTAATAGTTGAATTTTCTATTTATTATCAATTATTTTCAATTCGCCATTTTACATTGAATTTAATTTTTCCTATCATTTCACACAATATCCGTTTTCCAATCATAGAGGTGTTTTCTATCGCGCCGTTCAAAGATTCTTCCGACAAAAAAAGATTTTCATTCACTTTATTCAAAAATAATTATTTGAAAACGTTCGCTCTGTCGTTACTTATGGCGTTCTTTTTTGTTTTCGCCATCTACGGCATTTACGGTATGCTTTCCGGAAAGACGATCGGGCCGCTGCCGCTTGCATTGGTGTTTTTGATTTTTGCCATTCTTTTCGTTGTCGGCTATGAGTTCTGCAGTTCCCGCCTCGCCCGAAAATCCACCGCGCTTCTTGCCGGATTTGTGGCGGCTTTCGTTATCACGATTGTGATTCTGGCCCTCACCGAATTTGTCGTCATGGCGATAGCCGGCGACATTATAAGAATCGGCTGGCAAATATTCGTGATTGCCATCGCGTTCTTCATGATCGTGTCCGTTATCATTTTGAAATATGCCGAAAATTTCTGATTCGGCTGTTGGTTTCCTTTTTTTCTTTTTTTTTCTTTTTTTGTTACCATTTTCTCTTTTTTTTGTTACCGCTTTCTCTTTTTTTCTTTTTTTCTCTCTCTTGTCGCCGTTTTCTCTTTTTCTCCTTTTTTCCTTTTTCCTTTTTCTCCTTTTTTCCTTTTTCTTTTTTTCATCTTCGTTTCTTTTGGAAATATCTGTGAAATACCCCTGAATAACTTACACTATCCTTAGGTTAATGTTTCAACTGATTTTGTTTATTTTTCATTGATATCGTGTTTTTACAAAAAGTATATATATGATTAGTAAATTCTACTCTTTGTTCAATTAATTACTCTGAGGATTTTAGGATGAAAAAAATGAATTATGACAAAAAAAATGATGATGTTCTCCGCGAAGAAGACGCTGCTTCTTCGGAAGATTCCTTCATTTCTGACCGCATCCCCGAAGAGGACAGCACAGACAGAGCTTTTGAAGAACCTTTGGAAGACGGATTCGATTCCGAAAGTTTTTCCGAAAATGCCGCTTTAATGAAAAAGGTCGAAGACCTGACTTCCGCTTATCTGACCCTTGCGGCGGATTTTGAAAATTATAAAAAGCGCAATTCCAAACACATAGAAGATGTCAAAAAATTTGCCGCTGAACCTTTGATGAAAGATTTGGTCGAAGTGGCGGACAATTTTGAACGCGCAATCGCGTCCGCGGGCAGCGGCGGAACAAACAAGGATTCTCTTTCGGAGGGCATTAAAAATACGCACCGCCAATTCGTTACCTTCTTGGAATCCCACGGCCTGACCAAAATCCCGTCGGAACCCGGAACAGAATTTGACCCGCATCTTCACGAAGCCGTCGCGCAAATCCCGACGAATGAACACCCGGAAGAGACCGTTTTGGCTGTTCTCAAGCCGGGGTATATGCTTCACGGCAAAGTCATCCGCCCGGCAACTGTTACGATTTCCGTTTCAAAAGATGACTGAAAAGACGAAACTGAAAATGACGAATCCGAAAAGACCAAATTATGATTCTTATGAATACTGAATTTTCAACAAAAATGAAAAAAATTAAAACTGTTTCAAAAACAAGGTGAATAAAAATGTCAAAAATCTTAGGTATTGACCTCGGTACAACCAATTCCTGTATGGCTGTCATGGAAGGCAGCGAACCCACCGTTCTTCCCAACGCGGAAGGCGGAAGAACAACACCGTCGGTTGTCGGCTTCTCCAAAAAGGGTGAAAAGCTCGTCGGCCAAATCGCAAAGAGACAAGCCGTCTCTAACTCCAAAAACACTGTCCAGTCCATCAAAAGACAGATGGGTGATCCCAACTACAAAGTCACATTAAACGACAAGACCTATCCCCCGCAGGAAATTTCATCCATGATCCTCCAGAAGTTAAAAGCGGACGCAGAGGCTTATCTCGGTGAAACCATTACGCAGGCCGTCATTACCGTTCCCGCGTATTTCAACGACGCTCAAAGACAAGCCACAAAGGATGCCGGAACGATTGCGGGTTTGGATGTTTTGAGAATCATCAACGAGCCGACGGCAGCCGCTTTGGCATACGGCCTTGACAAAGAAGAAGGCAGCAAAGACCAGAAAATTTTTGTTTACGACTTGGGCGGCGGTACATTCGACGTTTCCATTTTGGAAATCGGCGACGGCGTCTTTGAAGTTTTGTCCACCAGCGGCGACACACGCCTCGGCGGCGATGACTTTGACAACAGAATCGTTGATTATCTGGTTGCCAAATTCAAAGAATCCCATGGCACCGACCTTTCCAAAGACTTGGCCGCGCTCCAGCGTTTGAAGGACGCCGCCGAAAAAGCCAAAATAGAGCTTTCCGGCGTGACCAACACCAACATCAACTTACCGTTTATCGCTCTGGGTCCGGACGGCGACCAGCTCCATATGGACATCGATTTGACCCGCGCTCAATTCGAAAAGATGACCGAAGACCTTTTGGACAAAACACTGAACTCCATGCGTCAGGCATTGAGCGATGCCAAATTGGACATTGACAAAATCGACAAAGTCATTTTGGTCGGCGGTTCGACAAGAATGCCGGCCGTTGTTGAGCTGATTGAAAAGTTCACGCAAAAAAAGCCGTATAAGAACATCAACCCCGATGAAGCCGTCGCTGTCGGCGCAGCCATTCAGGCCGGCGTCTTGTCCGGCGACATCAAAGACATCCTTCTTTTGGATGTTATCCCGCTGACGCTTGGTATCGAAACTCTCGGCGGCGTTTCCACCCCCCTCATCGAGAGAAATACAACGATTCCGACCAAGAAGGGTCAAGTCTTCTCCACCGCCGCGAACAACCAAACCTCTGTCGAGATCCATGTTCTTCAAGGCGAGCGCAGTGTCGCTTCCGGCAACAAAACACTCGGACGGTTCATTCTGGACGGTATCCCGCCGGCGCCCCGCGGCATTCCTCAAGTCGAGGTGACGTTTGACATTGACGCCAACGGTATCCTTCACGTCGACGCCAAAGACCTCGGCACCGGCAAGAAGCAATCCATCACGATTCAGAAACCGGGCGGATTGTCCGACGAAGAAATTGACCGTATGGTAAAAGACGCGGAACTCCACGCCGAGGAAGACAAGAAGAAGAAGGAAGAAATTGATATCCGCAACAATGCGGATTCGCTCTTAAACGCCGCCGAAAAAGCGGTTTCGCAAGCTTCCGAAGACCTCGGTATTACGGCCGACCAAAAAGGTGCCGCCGAAAAAGCAATAGCTGAATTAAAAACGGCTCTTGAGGGAACGAATATCGACGAAATCAAAGCCAAGTCCGAAGCGTTGGAAAATGCCGTTTACCCGATTTCCGAAGCCATGTACAGAAAAGCTTCCGAAGCTTATCAAGCCGGCGCCGATGCGGGCGCCGATGCGGAATCCGAAGCCTCCCAAAAAGACCAAACCGCGAATGACGACGATGCGGTGGATGCCGAATTTGAGGAGAACAAAAAGGAATAAAAGGTATAAAAATAACGGCATTAAAACAATTCATCACAATTATAGCCGGCATTTCTTAATTCGGCTAAAATTCAAATTTATTCTGCGCTGTTTTCAAACGGCGCGGGATAAATAAAAAACACCCCAACCCCATCAAAAACCAACATAAAACCAACCCCAAACAAAACCAAAAAACCAAACAAACAAAACCACACAAACAACAAAACCAAAAAACCAAACAAGCAAAACCACACAAACAACAAAACCAAAAAACCAAACAAAACCCCAAACAAAACCCTATAAAAACGATAAACTCAAAAACAAAACCACACCTGTATTTCACTCAAATACAAAGTGAAGAACATCCGCCGTACAAAGTTTCGGCGGAGGTTTTTCAGTTCCCGATAAATTTTTTACCCGCCGTTCCCGATTGTCGTCGAATCGGATATGTTTTTATCGGATGTTTTCTTTTACACACAATTCAGTTTCTTAATGACAAATTCCCGATTATCAATTATCACCATTATCACCATTATCACTATTATCACTATTAGCACCATTATCATTCGCACAAAGGGTTTTTATGACGACAAAAAAAGATTATTATGAAATCCTCAGCGTCACAAAAGAGGCAACGGACGAAGAGATCAAAAAGAGTTACCGGAAACTTGCCATGCAGTACCATCCGGACAAAAATGATTCTCCCGACGCGGAAGAAAAGTTCAAAGAGATTTCCGAAGCTTACGCGGTCCTTTCCGACCCTGAAAAACGCGCATCTTATGACCGCTTCGGCCACGCCGGTTTTGACAGCCGCTATTCTCAGGAAGATATTTTCAAAGGCGCCGACTTCAGTGACTTCGGTGATATTTTCGGCGACATCTTCGGCAGCATATTCGGCGGCGGTTTTGGCGGCAGCCGCAGCAGAGGCCCCCAGCGCGGCGCGGACCTTCAATATGAACTGCGCCTGACTTTTATGGAAGCTTACAAAGGAAAGACGGTTGAGATCGTTGTTCCGAAAATCATTCTGTGTGACAGTTGTTCCGGAACCGGCGCAAAACCCGGAACGGTTGCCAAATCCTGCCCCCAATGCCGCGGCCTCGGCACCGCTTCTAAAACCATCCAAACGCCGTTCGGAAATATGGTGTCCCAGTCCACCTGCCCGACTTGTCACGGCAGCGGCAAGATGATTGAAACGCCCTGCCCGAAGTGTTCCGGCAAGAGCAAAGTCAGCTCCACAAAGAAAATTTCCGTGACCGTTCCGGCCGGCGCCGACAGCGGTATGCGCCTGCGCTTCCCCGGCGAAGGCAATGCCGGTGATCCGGGAATGGCTGCCGGCGACTTGTATGTATTTATCCGCATGACGCCCGACAGTCACTTTGTCCGCGAAGGCGACGACGTTTATACCACCATTGATTTGAATTTCGTGCAGGCGGCGCTTGGGACCGACGTCACTGTCAAAACGCTTGGCGGCGACGTGACAATGACGGTTCCGGAAGGGACGCAGAACGCCGGCACATTCCGTTTGAGAGGAAAAGGTTTTCCACGCGTGAACAGTAAAACCGTCGGCGACCAATACGTCACCGTTCATTTGGTCACGCCGAGCAACCTGTCCGCGGAACAGCGCAAGCTTTTGGAAGATTTCGCCAAGTCCTCGGGTTTTGAAGCCACTACAAAAGCCGGCGCCAAAAAGAAAGGAAAAAAAGAGGGAAAAGGCGGTTTTTTCAGTAAAATGAAAGAAGCGTTCGAAGATTAAAAGGCTCTTCGGCAGCATTTTTCATTTTCACCGGCGCAAAAAACCGCTCAACGCTCAATATTCTCCGATCGTTTTTGTAAAAATATTCTCTTTTGAAACGTATTTATCGTAAAAGAAGAACGCGAGATTCATCAGCAGCAAAGCGGTAAATCCCGCGATTCCCGTTATCCCGTTGGTCAAATCATTGCCGCCCGCGAGGAACAAAAGACTGATTCCGCTGATGGCGTTTAAAGTTCCGTGGAAAAAGGCTGCCGTAAGAACCGATTTCGATTTTATGACAATATAGATCATCGCAGGCGTCAGCAAAACGCAAAAAATGACCATCATTCCGACCCCCGCGACCGGATGCTGCGGGTAATTGTGGCCGAGAAGGATCAGCGGAAAATGCCACAGACCCCACACAATACCTATAATCAGAGAAACCGGCAGCAACTTTTTGCTTTTCAAGGCTTTAAGCAAATAACCGCGCCATCCGAGTTCTTCGCCAAGAGCGAAAACGGCATTTATGGTGTAACCGGCAATCAACGCGTTTACAATCTGTATGAACATGAAAATAACCGGCGGGAATCGGGATAATTGCTGCGCGACCATCTCCGCTTCTTCTTCCGTTAAATACGGCAGCATTCCTTCAAAACCGAATGAAAATGAAACGCCCGGAAAGAGCAAATTGATTCCGAACGCCAAAAAAACGGAAACAACAGGTACAATTCCCGCGACAAGAAACCACCTGTTTAACCGGAAAGAGATATTTAAATTACGAAAAGGTTTTTCCTTGTGGATTATTTGAAGAATGAGGACACATGCGGCCGGCAGTAACATATAACCCGAAGCAAAAACCGTGTAAATCAGCCCTTTTGCCTCACGCAAACCCAGCAAAATTGCAGCGCCGGCGAGAATCCAGCTCACCGCGCAGATTAAAATAATAAATTGAACCGATTTATCCATCTGTTTCATAAGTATCTTTCATCCGTATCTTTCTTTCATCCTCTCATCCATTGGCAACGGAGTCACAGGCGGCCTTTTGTTCAGTTCTTTTTGTTCAGCTCTTTTTTTGTTCCGCCCTGTCAAAGTAGGGGCTTTTTCCGGACGCTGAAAGCGGGATTGCGTAGGCGCATTCGGCATCGATCATTCCTGACCGGCAGGCAGCCGCTCCCGCCGAGTACATAATCCGGTTGTCCAGACACATATCTTTGGCTTTGGCGGCGGCGGCCCCGAGAGCAATTCCCAAATCCACGGATTTGACGGAACAGACCGGGCCTGTAAAAGGCGTTTCTTTTGTTTTCGGCGCCGCTTTAAATGCGGCGCAAGTTTCAAAACCGCAGGTTCCGCAATTCAAGCCCATCGACTGCGTTTCTTTCAGACCGATCATAATGACGGCATCGGATTTTCGTATGTTCTCAGCGTCGCGCAAAAGAAAAGCGCCGAATTTCTCGGCGTATTTATCCATTTCGGCGGCCAATGTCTCAATTTCTGCGTTTTCCAAAAGATAAGTGACGATATTGTCAAAACCTTTTGCTTTTGGGGCGGTTCTTGCAGCAATCAGGATTTCCGGAGCCATTTGTGAAACGGCTTCTTTTTCACAGTTAATTTTCATAAATTTAAAAAAGGTTTTTTCGTTTATGATATTTTCGGGGTTTTTAAGTTTTTTTGTTTTACAGTTTTGACTGATTCATTTTTTCTTCATTTGAGGTATCTCTGCCGTTGTGGAGTCGAGGTCATCTGTCCCCTTACTGTTAGGAAGAGCTGGACAATGAAAATGTCAAAAACGCGTTGGAGTATTACAGCCCCGACTTTGCCGAATACCGCAATATGCTTTCAAAAGCATAGGAAACGATATCTGCATAAGCATTCATTAAAAGAAGAACTGGCCTGATCATAAAAACAAAAGTCACATAAAAAAACGAATACCGGGTTGAACAGGGGTTGCCCAAATTCCCCTGTACCGGTTTTTAGGATTGGATGAAAAAAAGTTGATTTATTTTATGTTTAACTTTCTATCCAAATATTATAATTGGCCGAACTCCAAGCGCTTGGTTCATAAAATACGAATATTACCTTCTTTGTCTCTTTTGAGTTTAAGTGTACGGGTTGGGATTGTGTCCATTCATTTTTACCCTGTGTAACTGTGGTCCAAACAACAACTGAACCGTTACCGCCATAATTGTGAACACTGACATCTACGATTGTATGATATTGTGGTGTGCCTACCTGATGGAGATAAGAAGTATGACCCGTTACATAGACATTAGGGGGCTCTTTGATCCACTTAGCAGTATAAGTGATGTTTTCAGTTACATTAGATTTAATCGTGGGGGACCAGCCATTGAAAATGTAGCCGGGTTGGCCGGTGGTTGTCGGAGCGGCTGGAGTTTTGGAGCCGTGAGCAAGACCACTGGTAACTTGGGCGGGGAAAGTGCCGTGACTACCGGGCGCGTAAGTAACAGTGTAGTTTCTAAGCATAAGCAAGTACTCGGCCGCCGCAAGCGCTGGATTAGTGTCGGTCCACTGAGCAGTGTAAGTTATATTTTCAGTTACAGTAGATTTGACTGCAGGGGACCA
>WRDC01000066.1 GCA_009783635.1 Methanimicrococcus sp.
ACTGCCGGTGTTTATCCAAACGTTTTTGGTTGAACCAAATGACTGAACAATATCAGGAAGACCATCACCGTTTAAGTCAACAAATCGAACGCCTTGATCTTTTCCACTATTATCAATAAAGGCTGCAGGAATCGACCAAGAAGAATTAGGAACAAAAGCGCTGCCTGTGTTTGTCCAAACATTTCTGGTTGTACCCATAGATTGGACAATATCAGGAAGACCATCACCATTGATGTCAATAAACTGAACGCCTTGCTTCTGGTTATTATTGATAATGGCTACAGGAATTGACCAAGAAGAAGTAGAAACAAAACTATTTCCCGTGTTTATCCAAACGCTTCTGGTTGAACCGAATGATCGAACAATATCCGGAAGACCATCACCGTTTAAATCAACAAATCGGACACCTTGATCTTGACCGGAATTATTAATAACAGATACAGGAAGAGTCAAAGACTGGACATACTCAAAATCATACTGACCATTAATGTAACCATAATTAAAAGTTGTTGCCGGTAAGCTTTCTGAATTTGTTCCGACCAAAGAGATGGATTTTAAAAAAACGTGATCGGATGTATACGGGAGTTGATATTGGTAAGCAATCTGATATTGATAAACAAGTTGATCATCAGCTTTAATTGAAATAGAGGACAACAAACATTTTTCAGAAATCCGGTTGCCATCTCTGTATTCATTGAAAATTACAGGTTTATCGGTTCGATCAAATTCAATAACATTAAACCCGTCATTATAGGAAATATTTTTCAAATAAGATGTGCCGATTTCGCCGCTTACGGGATTTTTCACGTAATTGTAAACAATTAAATTTCCGTTCACATCTTTGATTTGATCCAATTTCCACTTTGTGACATAATCACGATCAGGAACCGAGTTCAAAAGCTCTGAATCAGATGTGTAGCCGAAACGATACTCTGTGCCATCTTTTGTGGTAACGGTCCAATATTCTTCTTTTTGATTGGAGCCGCCTGCAACTTTTTGAATTTTCGTGTAAGTTTCAATTTTTGTATGATAAAACCCGTCCGTTTCAGAATAAATTAAATCATGAGCTTGGCCGCCAAACATCAATTTGAATCGATCATCAGAAATATCATTCGGCGTGTAATTGACATCTCTTAAAATGTAATATTCATTCAAAGACCAACCATCCCCAAGCCAGCCGTATGTACCGCCCGTGTTTTGACTGTTATAAGCCAAATCAATTCTTGGCTGAAAACCCGCAATTCCTTTCGGCACGACAATCGGATAGGTATAAGCAGCCGCCCCTGAAAAAAGACTTGTTAAATAAGCGTCATTTGAAAAAGAGAAATCATCAAATTGTACAGAGGTTAAAGCAGAAAAACTAAGACTGGGGTCCTCTGTCGTAATTCCGCTACGCAGAGGCTCATCATCAAGAGAATCGAACTCTTCAAGATTTTCCTCTTTCAGCAGGACATCCGAATTTATTTCTTCTGAATCGGAGAAATCATAATTATCAAAATTTTCAGTCACCATATCCGTTTTTACATTTTGATTGCTGTCGGGTTGAGAAGAATCGGAGGTTGAAGAGCGGCCATAAGAAGAACCGGAAGGTTCCGCTTCAAAGGCGAATGAAAAAGAAGGGGTCAAAATCATTAAAACAATACAAATAGCAATTATTTTTTTGAAATTCATCATGTCACACTCGTTTAAATCATATAATTATCCAAACTGCAGAATATTTTAAATAACAATTAACATGATTATTAATTATAATCCGGAAACATCTACAAAATATATTTTTAGATTATATATATCAATTTATACAGATGCTGTAATTAAAGCATAATCAAAAACAGAACTTAGGGAGAGATAAGCGTTTTTAAATGATTCAAAAGCATAACTTTTTAAAATAAATGAAAATAAGATAATTGAAATTAGAAACTGAGTGAAAGCAAGAAACTGAATGAAAGCAAAAGTACGACTTAAAAAAATAAAAAAGCTGACTGCATTAACAATAAGAAAACCAGGGAAAAAGATTAAAAAACTCATCCCCCTTCCCGTTTTTTAAATACCGGCTTCCTTTCTGAATTGCTCCAAACCGATTTCTTCAATCAGCCGTCCAAGTCTCTTTTTGGAATTTTTCTCTTTGACGTAACGAATGATTTTCTCGGTCAGGGCAAGCGCTTCCTCTTCGGAAAGCCCTTCCGCTATAAAATCGCCGATTCTCGGCGTTGCGTTGGCGCTGCCGCCGACATAGCATTTAAAACCGTTGTTGTCGCCCACAAAACCGATGTCGCGGACGGCAGACTCGGCGCAGGAAAACGAACAGCCGGAAACGCCGATTTTCATTTTGGCGGGCAGCTGAAGACCGTGGTACTTTTCGTCCAGCTTCAGGCCAAGACCCAAAGAATCCTGCTTGCCGCGCTTGCAGAAGGTTGTTCCCGGACAGATGCGGACACTGCGGACACAAATACCGATGGCAGACCCGGGTTTCATTTTCAGGTCGGCCCAAGCGCTGTCAATGTCTTCTTCTTTCAATCCGACCAAAACAACGCGCTGAGAGGAGGAAAGTTTAATGGCGGCCAAATTATATTTTTCGGCAACGTCGGCCATATTTCTCATCATTTCGGGCGTTAAAAGTCCGGCCGGCGTGTGCGGAGCGATTGCATAGGTTTCACCGTCGCGCTGAATGATGGCGCCTTTTTCCAAAATATCTGTCTTCTTATTTTCTGTCATTATGACCCTCTTATAATTGATGAGAAATACAATTTATGAGAAATACAATTTATGAGAAATACAATTTATGAGAAATACAATTTGTGGGAAATACAATTTGTGGGAAATACAATTTATGAAAAATATGATTTATAAAAAATGCAATTTATGAGAAGCAGACGATAATAACTCTTGAAGTTCATTAGTTTTATGCTTCCCACCCATATTGTTCATTTGTAAAGAAAGGATTCACCGGTATCGGTCAAACCAAAATATGCCGAATTGTTCATTCATATATCAATTCGCAAATCAAGGCTTCCTTTCGGCTGTTTTCCTTTTCTTTTAAGTATAAATGAATCTTTTTGGTCCCGAAGAGTCCCGCTTCCAATTGATTCCGAATGCCCCAATAATTTTTCGGGTCAATGCTGCCGCGAAGCGTCACTTTGCCGGCATTGCTTTTCTTCAGGAATTCATTGATTTTTTCGTAATCATCTTCCGTTTCAAACGGCATGATTCGAAGCAGAATATAATTGTTTTTGTTCATCGGGTTGACGGTCAGCAAATCCGCCGTCAAAAGCGTCCTCTTTTTGTCGATTTTGACAACGCGGACATGACTCGCGATTGCTTTAATCATGTCGTCGACCAACTCATTGAGAAGGTCCGCCGCGACAACGGCAGGGTCGGGCTCAAACATGAAAAGCATCGGCTTGTCCGCTTCAACCATCGGCGGCAATTCCACGGGCGCGTCCACCATTGCGTTGCCCCCGGGCAAAGAAACGGCAATCCGGTCATATCTTTTGATTTTGCCGAAATAAAGCGTCAAACGGTTTAACTGACCGTTTAAAGAGACGTATTCCTTTTCACAAGCAAAATCAATCCGCTCGGGAGGCATCTGCGGCGGCGCTTCAAAAGCGAAGTTTTGCGTAATTCCGGCATACGCGTCCATCACGGCGGGAATACCGGGACGCAGGCTGTCCGCTTGCCGCGTTTCTTCTTCCGGCGGCCGGTACGGGTCTGAGAAAACGATGTCCGCTTTCGGAATCTGCGCAATCACCGCGGGGTCAAGCGCATCGCCGCAAATAAAAGTCACGTTGGAAAGTCCGTGTTTTGCGCAGTTCTGCTTTGCGTATTCCAGCTTCTGAGGATCAATTTCAACGGCATAGACGTGTTTACAGCGCTGCGCGAAGTAAATGGTTTGACCGCCGATACCGCAGCTGATGTCGGCAATGGTACCGCAGGCCAAGCGCGCCGCCCGGTATTTGGCCACCGGCTCGGGCGTTGCGAAGCGGAGTCCGTCTTTATCGGATGACATTTTTTTCTCAAACACTTTTTTCTGTGACATATCTTCTTCTCCGTTACCGCTTCTTAATCTAAATCAATCTAAATTAATCTAAAATCGGCGCGCCGAATGTGACATCGTCCAAAAGCAATTCTTTCTCCCACAATAATTGACAATCGCACCGGACCTTGTCCAGCGTTTTGGCATCCTGCGTGATTGAAAATTCGCGGATCATGTCGGCGACATCCCGGCTGCAGATTTTGCAATTGCGCGGGCCGCGTTTGGCGCCCGCGCCGACCGGATCGGACATCAAAAACAAATCGGGGTGTTTTGTTTTGGCTTCTCTTAAAATTTTGACAATGCTCCAAAGCCATGGCGGCCGGTATTCTTTGTTTTCCCAAAGTTTCTCAACGTAAGTGCCGGCTTGGACATTGCAGAGATTGACGGATACGGTCTCTGCGTACGGCACAACCTCGTCAATACTTTTTAAAATGTCTTCCGTTGCTTCCCGCTCCGTTAAAAACGGCGGCTTGAGCATTAAATAAGCTTTTGTAAAAATGCCGTTCTGTTGAGCGATTTCCGCCGCCTCTTTGAATTTTTGGAAGGCGAATCCTTTGTTGATAGATTCGCGGCGGATTCGGTCAGACGTTGTTTCAAGACCGTAAGCGAATTCAAGAGGTTTGCCGTTCATGACGGACAAACAATCGGCAGCCGCCTCCCGCGTTACAAATTCGGGACGCGTTTCGGCCAAAACGGCAACGATTCTCTCATCATCCGCCAATTTTTTTAAAATCTGTTTCCGAAGGGCGGGCGAGATTTCCGAAACGTGTAAAAAGCTGCCGGACGTAAAGATTTTCACCAAAAATCGGTCCAATTTAGAGGCGCGCTCCAGCGCCTTCTCCAGCTGAGCGAGTATGTCGGCATCGGACGGTTCACCCGTCGAGCTGTCATAAACATAGCCGCACATCGTACAGCCGCCCTGTTTTCCCCAGTAGCAGCCGGACGTTTGGAAAATGATGGTCAAAACGTCAACAACGTCGCCGCGCAGATTGTCCCGGCCGAGCCAAAATGCCGCCGGCTCATCATAAGGTTTGGATTTGATCCGCTGCCGTTCGCGGATTTCAAGAACGGATTGATTGAGAGACATAATGTTGTTCCTGACGTTTTGATTTATACACCCCAAAAGAAGAACCTGAATAAAACGATATCGTTAAATTAAACAAGCAATTAAACAAGCAGCAGGTAAATGCTGTCAAAAATAAAAAAGAAGTTTTCCGATTATTCTTCCGGGTCATAAATCTAAGCGTCGATTTTATTTCTCAATTATTCAAACTCAATCGTTCCCGGCGGCTTGGGCGTGATATCGTAAACAACGCGGGCGGCGTCGGGGATTTCTGTTGTTATTCTTTCCTGAATTTTCTTCAAAAGAGGATACGGAACTTCCAAAGGCTCGGCGGTGATCGCGTTGTCGGAGTTCACGATTCTGACGGCGATGATCCATCCGTACACGCGTTGGCCGTCTTTTTGTCCGGTACCTTTGCCGATGGCGGCGGCGAGCGCCTGCCAAGGCTTTAACGTTTCCATGACTTCTTCTTCAACGATTGCGTTCGCCGCGCGGACGGCGGCCACTTTTTCGCGCGTCGCCTCACCGCAGGCGCGGACAGACAATCCGGGGCCGGGGAACGGCATTCTTTCGGATTGGGCGACCGGAAGATTTAAGGCGCGGCCGACTTCGCGGACATCGTCTTTGTATAAGTAGTAAAGAGGTTCGATAACGCCTTTGAACTCCATTTTTTCAGGCATGCCGCCGACATTGTGGTGGGCTTTGATCCCCTTTTCAGATTCCAAAACGTCGGGATAAATCGTTCCCTGAATCAGGTAATCGGCATTGATTTTTTTCGCTTCTTCTTCGAAGACGCGGATGAATGTTTCACCGATGGCTTTTCTTTTGAGCTCGGGGTCTGTGATTCCCTTAACGGCTTCAAAGAAACGGTCGCCGGCATCGATCATTTGGAGATTCATATGGGAAAACGCGGCTTTCACCTGTTCCGGCTCTCCTTTTCTCATAAAACCGGTGTCAATAAAAAGAGGGTACAGCCTGTCACCGATGGCGCGGTAAGCCAGTTCGGCGCAAACTGAACTGTCAACGCCTCCAGAAAGAGCGATTAAAGCGGTCCCATTCACTTGATTCTTAATTTTTTCAATTTCGATTGCGATAAATTCTTGAACATTTTCCATATGAAAAGCTCCTGTCAAATGCGGCAATGTTTCCGGTAGTTACTCGTGTCACAGTATTATATGAACTTTTTTGTAAATATTTTTTTGTCACAGATTTTATTTTAATCATTCAATAACTTTTGAATTATTTAAAAAGATTCATCTGTCCGCATCCTTTCATCCCGTCTATGTATGAAGCGGACATTTTATCTGTCATTTTCGCCGGCAAGATTCTTCTGTTTCTGCCGTTTTTGGCAATCGCCTGCCGGCAGGACCTTCGGACGCGAACCGTTTCCGATTCTGTTTGGGTTTTGGCGGCGGCCGCCTTATTCCCCGCAATAATGATAGAGATATCTGTTTTGGGATTGTCCGGCTTATTCAATAACATCGCCGCCGGTATTTTGATGTTTTTATTGACTTTCGTTTGCTTTTATTTCAAGGTTTTCGGCGGCGCCGATTGTAAAGCGTTTCTTTTAATCGCTTTCTTTTTTCCGCCCGACCTTTACTCATTCATTCATCCCGTTTCCGGTTTTTCGTTCCCCGTTTATTCATTTCTCTTTTCTTTGATTTCCTCTGTTCCGGCTTCCGCTTTTATGAATTCGTTGGTTGCCGCGTTTGTTTTTTCTTTATTCCGAATACTTTGGGATTTCAAAACCGGCGGCATCTCCTTTGCCAAATGGCTCCGGCTTGAAATACCGTTTATGCTCCCTTTATTTATCGGGTTTATAACGGCGGTTTTGTTCGGCAATTCCGTCTTCAAACTCTTGTTTCATATTTTTATTTTCCTTCAGGGCAATTTATAAAATTTATTGTTCAAGTTGTGTTCAAGTTGGTTGTTCAGGTTGTTGTTCAAATTGTTGGAACATGAATTTCACTTTCACACTTTCACACTTTCACCCCGCTTATATGACCCTTATAACCTTTTTGACAGATGTTTATTCATGATTGCGGAAGGAGAAAACGCGCAGATTGGAATGCAGATTGAAAAAAACGTTCGTCTGCGTGACATTTCAGGGATCGGTTCAATATTGGAAAAGCGTCTCGTCACTCATTTCGGCAGCGAATATCTGGCAATGGAATCGCTTTTGAAAGGCGATGTCGGTGAACTCTGTCATGTTGAGGGCATGACGCGCAAAACGGCGCAATCTTTGATTCTGAATGTTTCCAAAGAGCAAAACGGTGTTTCCGCCAAAGACTTTTTGAAAACGAAAGAAGCGGAAGCCCTCTATACAAGCATGATCAAGCTTTTGAAAAGGCACTGCTGCACCGAATACGCCGCCGATTTCGCGGAGCGGCTGGTCCCGTATCCGAAACGCCGGCTGGATTTGGCAATGGGCGTCCATGAAAAAATCGAATCGCACCTCGTTTTGTTTCAATCGTTTTCCCCTGATGAAAGGGATATGATTCACTCCCTGCTCTCTCAAATTACACCCGTCAAAGCCGGCGCGCCGCAAAAAATTCGCGACCGCGCCGTTTTGGCCTTTTCGGAAATGACTTATTTAGAAGCGCGGGAAAAGTTCGGCAGCTTAATGTCCGTTCACTTTGTGACGGATTCCCGGGAGTGCGCTGATTTGTTTTCGTCTTACCGTTCCGTCATTTTATTCGATTATCCCGAATATGACCTGCCGGATTCCGGTTATGATTATTTCCGCGATATCGGCGCCGTTGAAATCGAGCATATCATCCCCGAAATCGCGCTCTCTTTTTTTGTCAGGAATCTGAAAAGTTTTGACGCCGCGTTGCGTTTGGCCGAAATCTTGGCGGCCGGGTCAATAAATGGCCGTTTTTCGAATTTTACCGCCGAAGACGCGTCGGAATTGCGTTTGCTTCTCAAACGAATCAACGC
>WRDC01000067.1 GCA_009783635.1 Methanimicrococcus sp.
AACCAAAATGATCGGCGTGTTCTTAATGTCTTCATCGCCCGATGTGCTGAGCTTGTTGTTAACGATAACAGTCATCACCGTCAGCACGATCAGGTCTCGGATTCTGGAATTGTTGATGTATTCTGTCGGGAAGACGGAGATTTGTCCCGGCTTGAAAACCTTTGCAAAAATTTCCGTGATCGGCTCCGCGTCTTTATCAAAGATTCGCTCATAGGTTTTGTTGAGCGCTTTTCTCACGATGCCGCCATACGTTGATTCATGAATTTTGTCTGTGTTTACGGTATATTCTTCCTTTCTAAACGGGTCTTCCACGAACGTTTTGAATCCCAAGTAAGTCGGTGTCAGGTTCTTGTTTTTCGCGTCTTTGAAGTAGTCCGCGATTAAAATTTCAAGGCCGTTGCGCTGGTTTTCCGTAAGCTCTGCGGTTTCCAGTATCCACGGATTGTCGCGGACAAACGAGAACGGGATTGTAAATTCAACCTGTTCCGCCCTTGATTTGCCGGCATATCTCTCGCCGTCAACTTTTGCCGTAAATGTTTTTGTACTTTTGACGCCGCCGTGCGCAACGCGTTCCGACTCAAAATCAAAACGGTCACGATCGGATAGATTTCCGTCTTCGTAAAGCTGAGAATACTCGTCCTGCGGGTCCATGATGACCAGACACGGCAAATTATTGATTTTATGGTCGCTGCGCTGCCTGTACCGGCTGCTTTCCGTTTCAAACTGGCGCAAAATATTCTTTGTCAAAAATGTTTTTCCGGTTCCGGTACTGCCGCAAACCAAAAGGTGGCGGAAAATCAGGGGGTCGCCGGACGCATAATCATTCCTTAAATAATACGCGACGGTCGGCGGAGCGGACCGGGTTTTGACGCGTTCTCCACCGACGCTTAAATGACCTAAAAAGATTCCCTCTTTGGGAATATTCAAACCGGTCTGCACCATCTTTTTATCAAAAACAGGAAGAATCGGCGTGTTCGGCTTGGGAATTCTGTCCGCCATCCGGCGCAGAAGCCCTTCCTTTTTATTTTTTTCATACAAAATACAAATCGGGTCAATCAGCGCCAGCAATTTGTAATCCTCTTCATTGATGCGCCTGCCGCCGGCCGCAAGCATTCTTTGGGAGTGAATTTCAGTGGCGTCGTCCGCGGAAAATTCCTGACGGTACTCCAGCTTGGAGAATCTGCCGAACAGGTTTTCATTTTGGTACGGCACGATAACGTAAGTTCCGAGACGCACGTTTTCCCGCTTGTCCGCGGAAATGTAGCCGATGATTTTAGAACCCGTTTCCGTCATTTCGATCGGTTCAATGCCGGTCGTCACAACGCCGTAAGCCTGCTCAGACGATTCGGCATTCTTGATATTCTTTTCATCCTCATCCTTTTCGTCCCTATCATTTCCATCCCTATTCTTTCCACCCCCGCCATTTTCATCCTCATCATAGCCTTTTGCATCCCGATAATCATCGTATTCGGAAAAATTTGAATCATTTTCCGATTCCTGTTCCAATTCCTGTACCAGTTCATCGAAATTGAATCCCTCTTTTTTATCAAACCGTTCAAAGCTCATCGAAATCTCCCCATCTGAAAGTGTTATAGGATTTATCAACCGTAAATAAATTTTGAATTTCCTTTTTCTCGTCCCCGCCGATTTTCGCGATTGAATCCGCTTTCAGCAGCGTTTCGGGAATCTTGCCGGCGGACAGCTCATACAGTATCTTTTGCGTGCTACGCCGGCGCATTTCTTCGTCTTTTATCAGGCCGTACAGGCTTTCGATTTTAAAAACGACGCTGCTGTTTTCATAAGGAACCCTGACCGCAAAAAACGCAACCGTATAGTCTTCCGGCTCAAACGAATGCGTCAGCGATTCTTCCACCAGCGGCGAAGTGGTTTTGATGTCATCGTCATAATATTGTTTCAGCTGCAAAAACCAGTTCGTATAAGTGATTTTGAACCGTGTGCCCGCTTTTCCTGTGCCCGCTTCTGCCGCGCTCGCTTTTCCCGTATCCGCTTTTTCCGGTTTCAAAAGCGCTTTAAACATTTGTGTGTCCGTCGCCCACGGCAGTTCCGCGAATATCTTCTCTTCCTTTGCTTTCTTCCGAAGCAGATTCATGATTTGGGTTTCGGCGGGATTTTTCACAAACCCGACGACCGGCATTTTATTTTTCAAATGAAAATCCATAATGTCGATATAATTTTGAAGAATTTTTTTGGCGTTTTTGTCATGCCGGATCAACACCTTTTCCGAATTCGTTCCCATCCAATACATGAGCTGTCTCGGGTAAAGCGGCCCGTCCATTATGAAAAAACCGTTCGTGTCCATGTCGGCCTGCGTCCAAAGGATGTGTTCCGATTCGGACGAATAAATCGAATAGTCGTGAACCATACGCCCGGCTCTGATTTTCAGAAGCGACGGGTCGATTTGAATCATTTTACTCCGCCCGTATCCGTCATCAAACAATTTCCAATCTTCCGTTCCCGGCAGCTTCGCTTTTCCGGCCGGATTGAATCCGGTGCAGACGATCGTCCGTTTGCGGTGCAGGTTCAAGTCCGTCGGCGTTGCCGCCATCGCCGCGTGACAAATGTCCAAAAAAAGCCCCCGCTCAAAGAGGATCGGATTCGTGCTGCCGCTGTCGGAGGAATAGGTGATGTTAAACTCGTCCGCCGACAAACTCATTCGCCGCGCATCGACGAAAGACCGGAAAAGTTTGCCGACGGCTTTTAAAATAAGATTCTCTCCTTCCTTTAATTCCGAGAGCATTTCAAAAACGTGAATGATTTCATCCGACTCTTCCGCCGTGTCCGCGTATTCGATTCCCGAAGCGATACCGGCGATTTCCTCCATGTGAACGGGTTCAAGAGTCATAACTAGTACAATGACCGTTAAAATATAAAAGCTCTTCAAGCGCGGTGAAAGTAAACTTTAGACAGGCCGGCGAAACAGGGCGGATAAATCCGTTTTGTTTTGTTTATGACTTCCAAACTTATCCATGGCCATCGCATATGAAAATGTGCCTGACCGGGCTATCGGGGAAGTAATAAAGATGACCGCAAAGGAAATAATAATTGAATTTTATATGAAAAGCATCTTCCATCTTTTTCCCGATTGAGGTTTTGAAATGAAAAAAGAAACACAGTTAAGGATATTTTGCCTTCTTCTCTTGTTACTGGGCGCCGCTCATTATTTATATACAAGCCCGGAAGCGCCTTTTCTGTTTCTCCTTGCCCCACCGATCATACTGCTCGGGTCGCTGACGCCGGCCAAAAAAATCCGCCCGGTTGACCATTCTCAAACAGTCAGTTTCATCGGCATATTGTTTTTTATTTCTTCGTATCTCCTTTATTTTCTCTATTTCTTTGAAAATTTAGAGAGCGATATGTTTATTTTTGTTTTTACAGCCGCTTTTCTTGCCTATTACATATTTTTGGTTTGGTATAAGGGTCTGTGGACTTCATAAATCATGATGAAATGATAACTGAAGATAACTGAAGATAACTGAAGATAACTGAAAATGAACTTAAGAAATTCATTCGCCGGCTTGAGCCGTTTACTTAAGCCACCTGCTTGAACCTGCGGCAAAGATGTCAAAGATGTGTCTCATTTTCTTCCATACTCAAAAGCAATATATAACATCTCAAACGATTATGTGATAATATTTATCTGTAAAACACTTTTATTTGGTGATGGGGTTGACGCTCTTATGAAAATTGAAGAATGGGACGAATATAAACATTTTATTAATGCCGTCAATGATGCGGTGGTCAACATCTCTTCACTCCCGTCGCTGACAAAAATTACAAGTCACGTGTTTAACACGGGCGGCAAAAAACTTCGGCCTCTCATCATTATGCTGTCGTGCAGCGCAAACGGCGGCAATTATAAAGAAGCGATCAACGCGGGTCTTGCGATCGAAGGCATTCACACGGCGTCGCTTGTCCATGATGATATTTTGGATGAAGGGCTCATGCGCCGCAACCAGCAGACTCTTCACACTTTGTACGGTCCGGCCGCGGCTATTTTGTGCGGCGACTACCTGATTGCCAAGGCAATCGAATGGATTTCCGTTTATGAAAACAAAATCGTTTGGGATTTCGGCCGCTCCGGCGCCCTTCTTTCCGAAGGCGAAGTGCTGGACGCCGGCATCAAGCGCGGCGAAATGACAATGGACCAATACACCGAGTGCATTTTCAAAAAAACGGCCGCTCTTTTTGAAATCAGCGCCAAGATCGGCGCCCGTATCGCGATTCCCGGCGATGAAAAGAAAATTGAAAAATTCGGCCGCTTCGGTTACGAATTCGGCATGGCGTATCAAATCGTTGACGACCTGCTTGAAGATTTCGGCGTTTACAAAGACAAAGAATCCGGCGTTCTTTCCGACAGCCTCTTTTCCATTCATATGCGCTCCATGGACGCCGGTTCGGCGGCCAAGGAAACCGTCAGCGTTGCCGAAGCTTATCTGGCCCGCGCCAAAGAAGAATTGGCAGACGTCAAAGATTCTCCGGCCAAAGAAAAACTCTTTGCCCTTGTCGATTATGTCAACGGCTTAATGGACAGCGTCAGGTTCGCGCCGCCGGAGCCCTGATTTCTTCCCTTTCATCCCTTTCATTTTCGTCTCGTTTGTTTCATTTTCTTCGTTTGTTTCATTTTCTTCTCGTTTGTTTCATTTCTTCGTTTGTTTCATTACCTTTATTGTTCATTTTCCTCTTTTTTAAATCCCTTATTGTGATAATTTTATATGTGGTGTTCTCCAATTAACCACAATTCAACAAAGAGGTTAATTAATGCAGATTTATGATTATAAAGTCATTGAAATCAACGCCGATGTCGTTGACGGCAAAGTCGTTCTGGAGGCGGCGGGACCGCTTGCCGTTGCGGCGAAACCCACCATCAATAAAATCAACGCGGTTTTTCAGGAGGAGAAACCGATTTCCGTGACGGATGACAAAATCATCTTTTCGACATGGATCCCCGAAATTCCGGGGCCGGTTTTTAACCGGATGATCCATTCCCAAATCGGCTTTTCAATGCTCAACAAAAGAACGCCGGACCAGCTTTCCGTGGGCGTTACGCCGAGATGTCCGAACAAATGCATTCACTGCGGCGCCGCCGACATGATGGTGCCGAACAATGAAATGACGGCCGAGGAAATTGAAAACACAATCAATCAGGCTCTTGACCTCGGCACTTATTTAATTACAATTGACGGCGGCGAGCCCATGGTTCGAAAAGACCTGCCCGAAATTGTCGGAGCGATCGATAAAACGAAAACAACGGTTTCCATGTTTACTTCGGGTTTTCATTTAAATGACGAACGCGCCGAAGCGCTCAAAGCCGCCGGCTTAAATTCCGTGAAAATCAGTTTTGACAGCGCCGACCCCGAAGTTCACGACAAGTTCAGAGGGCGCAAAGGCGCCTTTGACGACGCGGTCGCCGCCGTCAAATCCGCAAAAAAAGCCGGTATCATGACGGATATGTATCTTACGATTTCTCCTTACAATATTGATGGTATCGATGACCTGTATCAGATGGCGGCGGACATGAACATGGATGAAATGTCCATGACCGGTATCATCGCGGTCGGAAACTGGAAAGAGC
Organism: Methanimicrococcus sp.; assembly: GCA_009783635.1. Lineage (GTDB taxonomy): Archaea > Halobacteriota > Methanosarcinia > Methanosarcinales > Methanosarcinaceae > Methanimicrococcus. The sequence continues at coordinate 5,594 of WRDC01000067.1, forward strand.
ATGAAGATGAAGTGATGACCCGCGTGGACGCCAAACGTCTGGAAGCGTTTCACAAAAGCAAAAACTCCGTGCCCGCCGGTCCGCGCGTCACGGCTCTGCCCTACCTGATGGGACCTGAAATGTTTGGCTGTTTTGCCGGCAACCGCTGGATGCATATCGCGTCCACCGGCGATGCGCTGCCGTGTCCGTACACGCCGCTCACGTTTGGAAATATTCGTGACACGCCGCTTTCAAAAATTTGGTCAAGCATGAACAAACACCCCGCTTACAAAAAACAGTCTATGGTTTGCCTGATGCGCGACCCGGACTTCCGCCAAAAGTATATTCATACAATTCCAAAAGAGAGCCGGCTGCCGTATTATATCGGACCGGACCGGCGTTAATAAAAATTGAAATAAACGGACAGGATTAAAAATCAAATCGGTGAGTACCCATGATTTCCAAAAAGTCAAAACAATTCTTTTTACGGTCTGCCGTTACGCTATTCGTGGTTGCCGCCATTTTTCTGATGTTGATGCCGGGCGCGGCGGCCAGATCTTATTCGATCGACCGCGTTGAAGCCGACATTATTGTTGACGAAAACGGCGTAACGCACGTGACCGAAAGAATTCATTATTCACTCTATACCTCCCCCGGAGACTCATTTAATGAAGTTTACCGCGTCGTTTTTGCAACAAACGGTATCACAGTCCATAACGCGTCGGGGTATTTGTCGGGTTATCCGAGCTCATCGTTTTACGTCACAAAGGTGCCGGAAGGCTATGAATTTGTATCCACGCTGCCTCAACCGAATCCTTCGGCGATCACTTTTGTCCTGTCTTACGAATATTACGGCGGGATCAACGTTTACAACGATGTCACGGAGTTCAATTATATCCTGTGGAGCTATTTATGGGACCGTCCGGTGAATCAGTTGAACACAACGATTACCATTCAGAATATACCGGACCAAAAAATAACCGATTCGGATTCTTATTTGATGTACACGCATCCGCAGAATAATTTTACAAGCGTTTCTTCTCAAATGACCGGAAGCGGGGACAATCAGACGCTGATTGTGAATGTGGAGACGGCAAGAATTCCGGCTTTCACTTGGGTTGACGTCAGGATCATGTATCCGCCGATGGCAAATCCGAATCCGGCTTATGTCAACATCATCAACGCGGACGGGTTGGATTCAATTATCGCCGAAGAAAAGGCTTATGCGCGAAAAGCGTACTATCCCTACTTTTTTATGGTCTTTGAAATTCTTTTGATCGTTTTCGGGTTGGCTTCCGCGGTTCGGATATATTTCAAACACGGCCGCGAGCCCAAGGTGAATTATCAAGCTTTGTATGAGCGCGACCTGCCGACCGACACGAAGCCGGCGATTATCAATACCATAATTCCCGGCCACGGAAAGCCGGACATGAACGCTTTCGTTTCAACAATCATGAGTTTGGTAGACCGCGATTATTTGTCCATAAGAGAAACGGGGGCACCCAATTGGCGCGGCAAAGAAAAGAGAGAAATCACCTTGAAATTTGAGAGGGCGGCCGATTCTTCGCTGGAAAGCTTTGAAACCAGCGTTTACCAATTTTTGAGACGTTACGCCGTCAACGATGAAATTGTCTGGAAAGATTTCCAAAAGAAGCTGAGCTCGAATGATTCGTTCTACAAGTACTTAAACGGCTGGAACGCAAGCGTGACAGAAATGGCGAAATTCCACAATTATTTTGACGGCAAAGGCAATCATCTGCTTTCGACGACGGGCATCGGCGTTCTTGCCGTCTCGTTTTTGGTCTTTTTCCTGTCTGAAATCGTTGCGCCCTCCGAATATTTTCCGGCAACGACAACAGTGAGCGGCTATTGTCTTCTCGGCGGTCTTTTAGGTATCGCGCTGGTTGCTTATCCGCGCGTGTTCAAAAAAACAATGGGCAGATGGACCGAAGACGGCCGCGTCTTTTATTTGAAATGGAAGAATTTTGAAAAATATCTGACCGATTATTCTTTAATCGCGAAGTATCCGCCGGCTTCCGTTATCATTTGGGACCATTACATTGTTTACGCGATGGCGCTGGGCGTTGCGGAGACGGCGTTGAAAAACATGAAACTCGCGACGCCGATCGGGCAAATGGAAAGAAGCAATTTCATTATCCTTTACTACTATCCGTTCTTCTATATGAGCATGAGAGGAGCGTATACTTCATCCGCGCCTCAAAAAGGCGGCTCAGGAAGACCCGGCGGCGGCTTTGGCGGCGGCGGTATCGGCGGCGGCTTCGGCGGGGGTTTCGGCGGCCTCCGCTGAAACGGCCGTTTTTTGAACGGACAATGACTTTAATAAACCATCAC
>WRDC01000068.1 GCA_009783635.1 Methanimicrococcus sp.
CATCATTTCCGCTCTCCCGTCTCGGCAGCTTGGACAGATCCACATGGCAATAACCGTTCGGATTCCTCTCTAAAAAGTCTTGATGAAAATCTTCAGCGGGGTAAAAACAGGTTAACGGCAAAACCTCTGTTACAATGGGTTTTTCATATTTTTTCTGTTCTTCCGCGACAGCCTGCAATATGACAGCCTCATCCTCCGAACCGACATAGTAGATTCCTGTGCGGTATTGCGTTCCCATATCGCCGCCCTGGCGGTTTTTGGATGTGGGGTCGATTGTTTTGAAGTATTCGGCAAGCAGCTTTCTAAGCGGCAACATTTCGGCGTCATATTTGACGTCAACCGCTTCCGTATGATCCGTTTCGCCGCTGCAAACAGAATAATAATCAGGATTTACAGTATGGCCGTTCGCATACCCGCATTTCGTATGCGCGACGCCCGGGAGCCTTCTGATATAGGCCTGTGTTCCCCAAAAGCAACCCCCCGCCAAAACAATACGAGAGAGTTTGCTTTCATCAAACGTTATCCTTTTATTCGGATTATCAGGCAGCTTCATCAAATCACCTTTTTATCATCCTTTTTTATCACAATTATCATAATTATCACAATTCATAATTATCACAATTATCATAATTATCACAATATCATAATTATCACAATTATCATCACACAGTGCGCAACGATTGGCAAGTTCTGTGACAATTTCCACACCTCATCAGACCTCATCAGACCTCATCAGACCTCATCAGACCTCATCAGACCTCATCAGACCTCATCAGACCTCATCAGACCCCATATATCGAATGTTTCAGAAAGCCAATAAAACCTTTCATAAACATTGCTTTTCCTGTATATTACACTCTTACACTCAATATTTAGGTATAGTTGCAGGCATGAGAATTTATATCAAAAAATCCTAAAAATATAAAAAAAATATCTCTATTTTTGTCATGCTCTCTTCGAAAATCTTTAAAAAAGGAAAAAATATGAGCGATAAAAAACTTCGCGTTGCGTTAATAAATGACAGCTGGTATCCCATGATTGACGGGGTGGTGACGACCGTTGACGGTTATGCCAAAAACATGGGCGAATATGCCGACGTGACGGTGATTGCTCCGAATTCTAAAAAGGGATACGTTGACCAAACAGACTATCCTCTCCTTAAAAGTAAGGCCGTAAAAATGCCTTTTTTGGATTATCATTGTGCAATTCCTCTGTTTGACCGCAAGTTTATGAAGTTGCTGAAAGAGAAAGAGTTTGATATTATTCACATACATGCGCCGTTTCCGATGGGGGTGTTGGGTGTGCGTGAGGCGAAACGGCGGGGAATTCCTGTTGTTGCGACGATGCATGCTCAATTTAAATATGATTTTAAGCGGGCGACCAAGTCGGACTTTATCGCGGGCCGGATGACCGCCGTCTTGCTTCGACTCTATAATAAATGCGATGAGGTTTGGGCGGTGAACGAGGGGACTCAAGATCTTTTAAAAGACTACGGGTTTTTGAAACCCTCATATGTTATGCGCGCGGGAACGGAGATGCTTCCGCAGGATAAGGCGGCGGCGCGCAAAGAAGTTTATGAAATGTTTCACATTGACGAATCTTTGCCGATGTTCTTGTCTGTCGGAAGAATTACACTTTTTAAAAATATTCTGTTTACAGTCGACAGCCTGAAGGTTTTGAAAGAGAAAGGAATACCTTTCAAGATGATTTTTGTGGGCGGCGGCGTAGATACGGATAAGCTGAAAGCCCGCATCAAAAAACAGGGACTGGAAGAAGATGTCATTCTTACGGGTAAAATTCCGGACAATGTTTTGCTCTCTCAAATTTACGCAGCGGCGACACTCACTCTGTTTCCGTCACACTACGATACGGACGGGCTGATAAAATATGAAAGCGCATCACAAGGAACTCCGACTGTGCTGGTTGAAGGGACATTAGCGGCGACAGGGCTGGAAGATAAGCGTACGGGATATATCGGACAAAACAGCGTTGAAGGGTTTGCCGACAAAATTATTGAAATTTTAAATGATCAGGAGACCTACAAACAAGTCTGCGAAAATGTGCGGGATGAACTTTACAGAACTTGGCCGCAGCGGGTGCAAGAAGCTTATGAACGTTATCTCTATGTGATTGAGCAATACAAAGAGAAAAATGAAAAAAAAGTTAAATGAAAAAAATTAAATGAAAAAAGTTAAATAAAAAAGTTAAATGAAAAAAGTTAAAAAAAAGACGAATTATTCGGCATTCGCCACGCCCGCTCCTTCTAATGTGCGATAGTCAATTTTACCGATTAATGTTTTAGGCAGCTGTTGCTTGAATTCATATTCGGAGGGCAGAGCATATTGAGAGATGTTCTTTTTACACAGCTGTTTAATGCTTTCTAATACATCGCTTTCTTTAACGCCTTTTTTCAAAACAATAACAGCTTTTACTCTTTGTTGTTTATACGGGTCATCCACTCCGACGACAACGGAAGACTCAATATCCGGATGGCTGTTTAAAATCTCTTCAATCGCGCCGGGATAGACATTATAACCATTGGTAATAATTATTCGTTTCACTCTTGAAGTAAAATATATATAGCCGTCTGTATCCATTTTGCCGAGGTCCCCGGTATGAAGCCAAATTTTTCCGTCGCTATGTCTTTGAAGCGTCTTTTTTGTTTCACTTTCACCATTCAAATATCCTATCATGACTGTCGGGCCACTGATACAGATTTCTCCCTCTTCTCCGAAAGCAACTTCATCTTTCGTTTTAACATCACAGATTTTCATTTCCATCCCGGGAAAAGGAATGCCGATGCTCCCCTCTTTGTGATTCGTAATCGGGGTGACAGCACAGGAAGAGACACATTCGGTTAACCCGTATCCCTCTCGAATGACAGCCTTAGAATTATGATCTGATAAAAACCGGTCGACTTTTCTTTTCAAATCGGGAGCCAGCGTATCTCCCCCGGAGACAACAGTCGTTATAAAAGATAAATCAACATTTTCCAAGCCGCCGCACTTAATAAAAGCTTCATAAAGAGTCGGAACGCCGACAATGACAGTCGGTTTTCTTGTTTTTATCATATTTTCAAATGTTTTCAGACTAAACTGCGGCATCAAATAGATTTTAACGCCAATCGATAGGGCATAATGCGTACAAACGCCCAGACCAAAGCCGTGAAAAAGAGGTAAAATTCCTAAAATAGAGTCTTGCGCGGTAACGTGAAACATTTCTTTAATCTGCGGCAGCAAGGCATTAAAGTTAAGATGACTCAATAATATGCCTTTCGGTTTACCGGTTGTTCCTCCGCTGAACAAGACAACGGCCTCATCGGATCCGGCTGTTTTCGCAATATAATCTTTATTGTCATTCCGGCCCCTTTTAAGAAATGACTCCCATGAAATTGTTTCCTTTCCGATGATTTCGGCAATTTTATTTTTTTTATGACCTTTAAACGCCCAATATAAAACGGATGTCGCGGTTGGCATAGAAACCGCAACAGAAGCCGTAATAATCTCTCGAAGTTTCGTCTTTTCTTTTATTTTTTGAAACTTTTTATAACAAAAATCAACGATAAAGGCAATTTCAGCTTCGGTCTCATTTAAATACGTTTCAATTTCACCCTCAGCTGACAGAGGATGAACCATACAAGCGACAGCGCCGATCGCATTGACGGCATAAAACATAATCACAGCTTCCGGCGTATTCGGCATACAAATAATAACGCGTTCCCCGGCGGACACATTCACCGATTTAAGGGCTTTTGCGCAAACTTTAATTTGATTCAATAATTCCTCATAAGAAAGTTCTTTGCCGAAATATTCCAAAGCAATATTATTCTTAAATTGGTTGGCGCTCTTTTCTAATATTTCATAGAGTGACTTATCGGAATACTCCAAATCATTCGAAATACCGTCTATTTTATACTGATTTAACCATGGAGAATTTTCATTATTTGTTTTCATAATTAATTTTCTCTTTCATGGGGCTTTCTAAGATTTGGGGATTGTTAAAAATATGTTTTGCCGAAAGAATTGATTTTGCGAAGTAAAAGCCGTCCGCAATTCGATCATCACATGTCACTCCGATTTCAACCATATCTTTTATTTCGATTTGCCCGTCCTCATTCACAACGGCTTCCTTTTTGATCGGGCCAAAAGTGATTAATAAAGAACTCGTGCCATATTGAACTAAATGATGATAAATGGCGCCGCATTGAATACTGCCTAAATTCGATATAATCGCTGAGGAATGATAAATATCATCGCTCACAACGGCAGTAGGTATTAAATTATAGTTATCCAGTACCTGTAAAAGCCAAATGACAAAGTTTACTAAAAATTGAGGCATTTTTTCCAAAAGATTAACGACGCCGTCTGTCTTGTTTTCCATACTCGATCGGACACTTTTGACTTTGGCCAGGACTTTTTCTTTTATTGTATCAATATTATCATCGGGATCAATCGTAACGATTGAAAGCGTTTCTTTAGAATCATCTTCAAATGATACTTTCGCGACAAAGCCAAGGGTGACATCTCCGTGATCGTAAAACTTGCGGTTGAGGACAAATCTGTTTAACAAAGGTCTTTCATAAAACAATTTGCCCATACAGGCACAAAAAGCATGGAAATAGGTAAATTCGGGATCGGTTTCTTTCTTTTCTGTGACATACCGAACGAGATTCGTCACATCCATCTTTTCATTTATATAAACGTCGGCATCACATCTGTGAGGACTGAGGGCAGCTAATACCTTATGTGTCCCGTCCACATTTCTTACCCTTACTCTTCGATCTCCGATTCTTTTCATCTTTTCACTTCCCATCTAAATCTTTAGACGACAATTCAATTCACCGAAATCAATTCTCTCATTCATTGTTTCATTGTTATACCCAAGTTCCCCGTTCACTCATAACGAGGAGGATGGCAGGATATCAAATCAAGTGTCATGATGAGTATAAAGGTTTTTTATATAAATCTTCCTTCCTATGATTATTACCGGCAAGATGAAGCTATACCCTCACTTTTGTCTCTTAACTTTGAATATCCTCACTTTTGCCTCTTAACTTTGAATACCCTCAATTTTGCCTCTTAACTTTGAATATCCTCAATTTTGCCTCTTAACTTTGAATACCCTTAATTTTGCCTCTTAACTTTGAATACCCTCAATTTTGCCTCTTAACTTTGAATATCCTCAATTTTGAATTGCTTCAACGGCCTCAATGAATATTTCCGCTTCTTCGGTTGTATTGTAAAGCGCAAAAGACGCTCTGGAAGAGCCGTTGATTCCGAGCTTTTTCTGTCCGGGAATGGCGCAATGGTATCCGCTTCGGACACAAATTTTCTTATATTTGTCCAAGCGGATGGCGACCTGATGCGGTTCCAGCCCGGCAACCGAGAAAGAAACAAGGCCGGTACGCTTTTCCGGGCCGTAAACTTCCACGCCGCCCATTTCTTTCAGCCTTTTTGCAACCATCCTCGCCAGTCCGGTTTCATGAGCTTCGATATCGGAGACACCTATTTTTTGAAGATACGAAACCGCGGCGCCAAGACCGATGACGCCCGGAATGTTGGGCGTGCCCGCTTCAAATTTTTCGGGCGAGCCTTTGGTGACAAAACCGCAGGCATCCGCATCCGCCGTTGTCCCGCCGCCCAAATAAGACGGCTCAACCGTATCGGGGTCTTTTATGTATAAAATACCGGTTCCCTGCGGACCGAGCAAGCCTTTGTGGCCGGCGGCGGCAAAGTAATCGCAGTCCAGTTCTTTTAAGTCAACAGGCATATGGCCGGCGGACTGGGCGCCGTCGATTAAAACCTTGACATCGTTTTTTTTCGCGATTCGAATAATTTTTTGAACGTCCTGAACAGACCCGAAGACGTTGGAAACGTGACCGACAGCAATCAGCTTTGTTTTTTCCGTAATCATTTGTTCTATCTGATCCGGGTCTGTAAAACCTTCCCGGCTGATATCGGCAACGGAGACATCGACACCGATATCTTTTTGACGAAGCCACGGCACAAAATTCGAATGATGCTCAACCAGCGTCGTTATGACATGATCGCCTTTTTCAAATCCGAAGCCGTTGGCGATAACGTTGATACTTTCCGTCGTATTTCGCGTCATAATCATTTTTTCGGGCGGCGCATTTAAAAAACCGGCCACCGTTTCGCGGGCGTCTTCAAAAGCGTTTGTCGCTTCGATTGATAAACGATGGGCGCCCCGGCCGTAGTTGGCGGCGTAATTGTAAAAAAAATCGTTCATCGCGTCAATTGCCGGCTTTGGCGTCTGCGTGGTGGCGCCGTTGTCCAAATAAATGACTTTTTCAAGCACGGGAAAATCTTTTCGAATCTCATACACATCATACATAACAACGGATAAGACTTGAAAATTAAAAAAGATGCGGTCTTACCAGCGGGTCACAGAAGTTAAAAAGCGGTTGACGCGTCCGGGGAAATCGTTTATGAGCAGTTCGAAGTCGGTGACCTGATATCCGTCTTCCTTTTCATTTAAAATATCCGTTTCAAACCCGAACCAATAAACAACAAGACCGTCACCGTAACATTTGGCATATTCCGAAAATTGTTTCTTTGCATAATTCCGGTGTTCTTTGAGTTCGCCGAAAAGCGCTTTGCTTTCAATCCAGCAAACATCGCGGTCATAAACTTTAATCGCTGTCTTCAATAAAAAGTCGGGCGTTTTTCCGGCAAGACCTTTGGCGCGCATCTCGTCTTCGCATTTAAATTCGCATTTTTTCTTTTGAAGCCAAAAAGAAATGAGCTTTTCGCCCGTTTTGCCTTTTTCTTCCTGCAAACGGTGCGCTTTCGGCGAAAAGTAGTAATCGGCATTTAAAGATTCGCCGAGTTCTTGACGGATGCGCCGGTCTTGAATGAGATTCGGATTCTTATAGAAATTGCGGATTTCCCGCTTGCTGTAACCGTTATTTTGAAGAATGAGGGAAGAAATGAGAGTGGCCGGATAGTTATATTTTTTCGCCATCTCTAAAAACGAGCCGCCTTCGTTCCATTCCGATACCAGCTTGCTTTCTTTACGCTTTAAACGGTAGTGAGATTTTTTAACTTCTTCCACTACTTTTTGGTCTAAAATGCTTGAAAGTATACCGCGGAAGACACCGTATTTTTGAGAAAGTTCTTCTACATCCTCATGTGAATGGAGAGATTCATAAAAAAACTTGTATAACTCCGAATCCATATCTGATTTTCCTCATCGTTTTTGTCTTTGTTTCAGCGGTAATACGCAGTTATACAGTCTCTTTGTTTGCATTAAAATATTTTTTGCCGCCGGATTCAAACGATGAACTCATCATCTAAATTTTTCCCGGCGCCCGGTTTTTCATTTTTAATGCGAAGGCGTTCCAGTTCCTGCTTTCCTTTCATCAAAATTTGAAGATCGTTATTGTAAGCCTCATCAACGACCGTTTCTTCCAAACTCTCGGCTTTCAAACCGTCTTCCAAATCCGCTTTTGCCGCTTCCGCTTTGGCTGCTTCCGCTTTGGCTGCTTCCGCTTTGGCTGCTTCCGCTTTGGCTGCTTCCGCTTTTGCTGCTTCCACTTTGGCCGCTTCCGCTTTGGCCGCTTCCGCTTTGGCCGCTTCCGCTTTTGCTGCTTCCGCTTTTGTTGCTTCCGCTTTTGCTGCTTCCGCTCTTGCTGCTTCCGCTCTTGCCGCTTCCGCTTTGGCCGCTTCCGCTTTTGCTGCTTCCGCTTTTGCTGCTTCCGCTTTGGCCGCTTCCGCTTTTGCTGTTTCCGCTTTGGCTGCTTCCGCTTTGGCCGCTTCCGCTTTGGCTGCTTCCGCTCTGGCTGCTTCCGCTCTGGTTGCTTCCGCTCTGGCTGCTTCCGCTCTTGCCGCTTCCGCTCTTGCTGCTTCCGCTCTTGCTGCTTCCGCTCTTGCCGCTTCCGCTCTTGCCGCTTCCGC
>WRDC01000069.1 GCA_009783635.1 Methanimicrococcus sp.
TCAAAATCATCGGCGTACATATTCGTTTCCGTTCTCGGGTAACTCGTTAACCCCGACAGGTACAACTGCTCCGCAATTTCCAATGCTTTTTCCGGGCTGATATTTAAAAAAGCCGAAGAACGTTTCAAAAATTCTGTTGTATTCAGCGGCACGGGGGGCGCCAGACTTTGTTCTTTGACTGTTTTTTTATGGACAATGCCGGTCTTTTCGCCTTTCAGGCGCGCCATGATTTCATCGGCGGCCGCTTTTTCTTTGATGTTTCCGGCGCGGTGCGTTCCGGTAAAGACAGTGCCGCCGGCATCAGCGCCGGCATCAAAATCCGCCGTGATTCTCCAAAAATCCTTCGGCTTGAAATCCCGAATGGCTTTCTCCCTTTCATAAACAAAGCCGCAGGTCGGCGTTTGGCAGGGACCGATCGACAAAACGTCCTTCGTAAAAGCCTTTTCGCGAACGGACAATGTGACATAGCGCGTAAAAGCCGCGCCCATTTTCAAATCTAAAATCTGGCGGGTTTCGGCGGCCATTGCCAGATTTGCGTCGGGTTCCCCCGGATGATCGAAAGCCTGTTCGATTTCATTTTTGGAAAACGTTGAATAACGCGCTCTTTTGACGGGCGCGGCTGAAAAACGCTGCGCGATTTCTTTGGCCTCAAATCCGATATTTTCGCCTTCGCGGTCATAGTCGCAGGCCAAAATAATCATGCTTGCCTCTTTTGCCAGCTTTTCGACAGTGAATGCGAAATTTTCTTTTGTCACAAACTTGACGGGCGCAATGTCCAGCAGTTCTCCCGGGATGACGCCGGTCCAGCTGTTGTATTCGGCGGGAAAATCATAATTCATAATGTGGCCGGCAAGGCCCGTTACCGCCCAATCGTCGCCGCCTCTTTTGAAACGATAAACAGCAATGCCTTCTATCGTTGTCCGCGTGTACTTTCCGCCGCCCAAAATATTCGCGATTTCTTCGGCGGCCTTGTTTTTTTCGGCAAAGGCGACGATTGTCATTTTGTTTTCCCCCCCTGTTTCAATCTTCCGTATTGTTAAAATCCAGCATTCCCGGCTTCCTCGTTTGTAAATCCACAAACGGCACTTTTGCGGGCGTCGGCATAATGTTGACTCGTCTCTGGAAATCCGTCTGCGCCTGCCAGGTGCCCGAATTGATCAAGAGAATGTTTTTGTAATGAGTAACGCCAACCGTGTGCACGTGCCCGCAGTGGATGATGTCGGGCACTTTATCAATTACCATATAATCTCTTTTTTCCGGTGAAATCATAACGCGGCTGCCGTAAGTTGGCGCAAGGTGGCGGCGTTTGACCATTTCAATCATGCCGGTGGTCGGCGCCTGATAAGAAACGCCTTTGATTGACGCGACCATATCGTCCATGGAACAGCCGTGATAAATCTCAACGTTGACGCCGTCCAACGAAACCAAGGCCGGGTTGCCGACAAAGGTGACATTTTCCGGAAACATTTCCTGAATTTTCGGCTCAAACGTTGTCTGCGGCTCGGCACGGCGGACGGCGTCGTGGTTGCCGGGGGCAATGACGATATGAATGTTTTTCGGAATTCTGTGGAAGTATTCGGCAACCGCTCTGTATTGATCATAAATTTCAGAGATTTCCAAATTCTCTTCCTGTCCCGGATAAACGCCGATACCGTCTACGATATCGCCGGCAACAATAAGGTAGCGCACTTCCGATGCAATTTTCTGAAGCTGCGTGTTGTCGCTTTTGCCGTTTAAAAAATCCATAAACGTTTCCCATTCACGTTTCATGAATTCCTTGCTGCCGACATGAATGTCTGAAATAAATAATATATAGCCTTCCGATTTCAGCCGCCCTGAAATGTAACTGTTCGGAACGTCCGGCTGTATGATTTTCGAAGCCATTAAAATCGTGCCGTCCGATGCCATCGTTCCGGAAACGCCGATGATTTCATCCAAAACGAGCCCTTCCGCCGTTTCAATCAAACCGGTTTCACCCCTGTTAATGAATACGGGAAAAATCCCGGTCGGGTCTTCCAGAGCCAAAACAATGTGCTGGTTATTCGTGGTGCTTTTGTCAGAGACCATCCCGATAATCGACACTTCGGAATTTCCGCCTCCCGCCAGCGGCTTGACGTATCTTCCCTTCATGAGACTTTCAATCGGCCGCGCGCTGACGCGGGGCCTAATCATTTCACTGATCCGCGCGTAGCGGTCCCGGAAATATTGGACATATTGCTGATATTCACCGATGCTTGCTGTTTTATCGGAAACGTCTTCCAAAACCTGTACCGGATTGCTTTCAAACGGATATTTCGCAAAATACCCGTTCGCTTCCCGCGTTTCTTTGATGTCAGCGGATCCGCCCATATGGCTTTTTTCCAGTTCCGAGACACGAACGGTTAAATGACCGGGTTCGATGACAAAGACAGAGGCGTCGATTTTGGAAAACAAATCCGGCAGTATGTCTTCTGACAGGCTGCAGGACATCAGATATGAAACCGCCTCTTTATTGATCATAAATCCGGCTTCCGATGCTTTTTCCAAAATGACCGTTTCATCCATCTCGTTTATCTCTCGTTTTGTTTTTTCAGAATTGAATGATAACAGAATACTTTGATTCCTTTTAATTGTTTTTCAATCAATCTCCCGCCGTATTTCCCTCTCTTTCTCGCCGTCTCTCCCGTTTTGAACCTTTTATGAGCCTTTTGTTGAGCCTTTTATTGATCCTTTTATTTTCATTTATGAGAAGCGCCTCATTTTTAAAAAGCGGACGAATGTTTATAAACAAGGAAATCAATTAATCTGAAAAGTTAGGAACTGTAATCTAATGTTTTTTTCAATTTTTTCAGTCAATGAGGTTTTCGATTATGTTGGATGATGACCAAGTAAAGGGTTTGCTAAAAGACGTCGCGATGGTTATCGGAATCGTTGTTGCGTTCTTAATTTTATGCCAGCTTTTTTTCGGCCTTTGGACGCCGATGTATGTTGTTTCTTCGGGAAGCATGGAACCGAATATGAATGTCGGCGACATTGTTTTTGTGAAAAATATTAATCGGACGACTGTCATTACCCAAGAAGACACCCTCGCCTCCGGCAGTTCCCGTCTCAAATTCAACGGCCCCGGCGATGTGATTCTTTACAAGCCTCACGGCAACAGCCAATATGTTCCAATCATCCATCGCGCTATGTATTACGTTGAGGAAGGCGAGCCGATGTGGGAAGGCGGGCCGCCCGCGCCGCATTCGGGTTATATCACCAAAGGCGACAATAAAATCACCAACACTATGCTGGATCAGCAAACCACAATCAGCGCGCATCAGCCGATTAAAGAAGAATGGATCATCGGCGTCGCCCAATTCAAGATCCCGTACCTCGGTAAGATCAGGCTTTTGTTTTCGGGCCGGTAAGGCCCGCTGCCTCTTTTCGTCTTCGGCCCCGGCCGTGATTAAAAAATTACGGCCTTTGACTTTCAAAACCTTTTTTTCCTTTTAATTTTATTTTTAATTTTATTAATCTTTATAGGGCTGGTTAGGGGCCGATTAGGGCCAATTAGTGCCGGTTAGGGGCCGATTCGGGACCGATTATATTCATTGTTATAGAAACTATTATTAAGTCAAAAACAATCAAGGATACATTATGTCAGAAAACGATTTTGAAAATTTAAATCAAACAGCGATTGAGAAAACCGCCGTCTATGAGTCTTCTTTGGACCCGGCGCATCTGGCTGTGGAAAATGAAGAGTTGCACGAAAAAATCAAAAGATTGATGGAGGAAGTTTCTGCGGTTCAGATCGAAAACGGTGAACTGAAAGCCAATGTCTTGAAAATGACACAGATTGTGGAAGACCACCGCTGGGAAATCCGCCGTCTCAAAAATCAAGTTGAAGATTTAACGAAGACACCGTATTTCATTGCGACCGTGATGGAAATTTTTGATGAGGAAGTGCTGATCAAGCTTCACGGCAACAATCAGGAAATTTTAACGCACCGCGCGCCCGACTTCGAAGAAGATCTCGACCCCGGTATGCGGGTCGCTGTCAACGGCGCCGCTTATGTTATTATGGACATTCTCAGCCAATCGACCGATGTCCGCGCTCAGGTGATGGAACTCATCCAGTCCCCCGATATCAGTTATGACCAAATCGGCGGCCTGAGCGATGTCATTTTGGAAGTTATTGAAACGGTCGAACTGCCGCTGACACACCCCGAACTCTTTGAAAAGATCGGCATTGAGCCGCCGTCCGGCGTTCTGCTTTACGGCAGTCCGGGTACCGGAAAAACACTGATCGCAAAGGCTGTGGCGACACAGGCGAATGCAACATTTATCCGTATGTCCGGCTCCGACCTTGTTCAAAAATTCGTCGGCGAAGGCGCCCGTTTGGTGAAGGATATTTTTTCCATGGCCCGCTCTAAGGCACCGGCGATTCTTTTCATTGATGAAATTGACGCTGTCGGCGGTACCAGAACTTTTGACGGTACCAGCGGCTCGGCCGAGGTCAACAGGACCATGCTTCAGCTGCTTGCCGAAATGGACGGCTTTGACGGCCGCGGCGACGTGAAGATTATGGCGGCCACCAACAGAAAAGATCTGCTTGACCCCGCGCTTCTTCGCCCGGGACGCTTTGACCGCGCAATCGAAGTGCCGATGCCGGATGAAACCGCGAGACTTGACATTTTAAGGATCCACACCGCGAAAATGAATTTGGACGCTTCCGTTGATTTGGCCAAGCTTGCCCGGGAAACGGTCAAATTCAGCGGCGCTGATTTGAACGCCGTTGCCCGCGAAGCCGGCATTTTTGTTTTAAGAAGACGCGGCAGCGTCATTACAATGCAGGACATGACCGACGCTGTCAAGAAAGTCCGAAGAAGCGAAGAAAACAACCGTCTCGCCGTGCCGAATGAGATGTTCGCTTAATTCTGAAAAGTCGAGAACTGAAGAAGTTCTCAAAATTATTTTTTTGCGTATCGGCCGGCATTTGTTTTTGATCCGTCTCTCAAGACGAATTTTCACATATTTATAAAAATAATATGTTTACAAATCAAAAACATTTTTATAGTTCATCAACGTATAATATATTTTTTAACCTTCATATGAGTGCATGAAGAGAAAGGATGAAAAAAAGAATACAAAACGAACAAAAACAGAAAAAACGAAACAAAAACGGAAAAAACGGAGAAAAAACGGAAAAAACGGATAAAAACGGATAAAAACGGATAAAAATGAATGAAAAAAGTAAAAATGACCATACCACAAAAAAAGGAACAAAAAACATGAAAAAAATAACGAACGTATTATTATTCGGGCTGCTTACATTGGTATTTCTGACAGCTTTTTTGCCTGCGACAGTGTGCGCGGCGCCCGTGACTGTTACAGACATATCGGATCTGCAAGCTGCTGTAAATGCCGCTGCGCCGGATGATGAAATTGTGCTGGATCTGGATGTTGCGTCACTGCCTGCAACACTTCCCGGAACCGTTACAATAAACAAAAACCTGAAAATACGATCGGTAGACCCGACAGACCCGGCCGTCATATACATTGATGCCAATGCTCGCCACTTTAATGTGACCGGAGGCACAGTGACGCTGTCCGATCTGATTCTGGACGGGGGCGCAAACGCCGGAGGCATCACAGTATCCGGAAGCAGCACAGTTCTCGACACTTATAATGTCACCATTCAAAACTGCAAGTTTACATCCAATAGCAGCGTCTCCGGCGGCGGTGTGCTTGTGCAGGGCGGCAGCCTTTACACGATGCATAGCGGCGCCATCCAAAACAACATCGCCTCAGGCGCCGGCGGCGGCGTGTATGTCACGGGTTCCGGAAGCGATTTTACTTTGAGAGGCGGTCTTATCAGTGACAATCTCGCGACAAATGGGGGGCTGGCTGTATCTTTAAACGGTATGGGCGGCGGTGTGGGTATCGCCTCCAACGGCCATTTTATCATGTATGGCGGAGCCATCAGCGGCAATGAGGCCGGCAACGGTTCCGCAGGCGGCGGCGTCGGACTCGACAATGCCAGTTTCCTTATGGACGGCGGCGTCATCGGCGGCGCGGGCGTCGGTAACAAAGCCGCATCAGGCGGCGGGGTTGGTGTCGGAAACAACTCGAACTTTATCATGGATAACGGTTCCGTTACGGGCAATTTTATAACAGGTAATGGCGGCGGCGTCTCGGTGAATCCGATGGGTGGTACCACAGCGAGCAGTTTTATCCTGAATAACGGCACCATCAGCGAAAATGAAGCGGATCGCGGCGGCGGTGGCGTGTTTGTAGGGACAACTTCAACGAGAGTCCATACATTTACTATGAATGGCGGCGCCATCCGCGGTAATATCGGCGGCGATCTTAATCATGGCGGTGGCGGCGTTTTTATTAACGGCTGCTCATTTACCATGAACGGCGGCGTCATCGAAGATAATGTGGTGCTTTATCCCCCAATCGGCGGCGGCGGCATCTATTTAAGGACGGGCCCGTCCACCCCGGGTACATTTACCATGACGGCCGGCAAGATCCATAATAACACGGCGACCGGCAACGGCGGCGGCATATACAACAACAACACGGCAAGCGCGACCGCTGTCAATATAACCGGCGGCGAAATCAGCAATAATACGGCGGCCGGCAATGGCGGCGGTATATACAACAATAACACGGCAAGCGCAACCGCCATCAATATCACCGGCAGCGTGATTTCCAACAACACGGCCACAGACGGCGGCGGCATCTGGCCGGGATCGACCAACGCGAACCGGACCCGCGTTAAAGTCGGCGCAAACGTTGCGTTCTTTGGCAACAGCGCCGGTACGGCATACATTATAAGTGACGGGGATCGGGCCGGTTATAACAGCGCGGTGAACGCTCTGACAACCATTTCGTTGCCTTCGCCTTTGTTTAATGCATGGAACAACTATGATATCGGTTACAAAGACGGGGTCCCAATGGCTGTGTACAAGGTGACGTACAGAGCGAACTGGCCGAGCGGCGAGGGAGCGGAAAGCGGCAGCGCGCCGGCGGACATCAACTACTATCTTGCGGAGACGCCGGTGACGGTTCTAGTCAATTCGGGAGATCTGGCAAAAGAAGGCTACGCATTCCTTGGCTGGGCGGCGGACGGCACAGCGTTCACTCCGGACTATGCCGTGAGCGGTTCAGAGGTTACGCCGGAAATTTTTGAGATTTTCGGCAATACTGAGTTGTATGCGGTATGGTTTGCCGACCCGACCCAACGTCCTGAAGTAAAAATAGGTCAGATCGAAGGTCAGGAAGGTTCAGACGCATCAAACACTCACAAAACAGGTCAGGCAAATATCGGAGCAGGTCCTCAGGACAGTCTCGGCTCCGGAGGTCTGCAAGGTCCCAAAGACGCGGACGGTACGGATGAAGCGCCGGTGTGGATTACACCGGTAAATCTTCTGTCGCTTCTGCTTTTGATCGGCGGGGCGGTGTCAGTCGGCCTGTTGATTCCGCTTCTAGTCTTTAGAAGGTGGGAGAGGGATGAGGAAGAAGGCCGATAAAGCCTTCAACCCTCCTTACCTCTCCGTTTCTTTTTTTCTTTCAGAATATGTCAGCCAGTGATAATAGAGAAAAAAACCGGCAATATTGCCTTTATGTGTTACTTTCAACGCGCTGCGCCATTCGTTTTCTTTAATTTTGCCGCATTCGGCAAAGAAGTCTTCTTTTCTTTGACGTTCTTCTTTTATCCATTTCAATAGATTTTCGGCGCCGTTGTCCTTGATATAATCATAAGTTTTAATAAAATCGGCTTTTGCTTTGATGTTTTTGGATGAAAAACGGCTTTTCAGACCTTTCGGCAAAAGGACGGGACCGGAATTGAAAGTTGTGACGCTGTCACCGGTATTGTATTCAAAA
>WRDC01000070.1 GCA_009783635.1 Methanimicrococcus sp.
GATGCGTGGCGCCAGAATTTATGACGATGTTCACGTGTCCGGCCACGCCTACCGCGAAGACCACTGGGAAATGCTCCGGATGGTCCAGCCGACACACGTTATTCCGGCTCACGGCGACTTAGCCATGCACAGCGCCTACATTGAAATGGCGGAAGATGCCGGTTATGTTCTGGGCGAGACGGTTCATCTCTTAAGAAACGGAGAAGTCCTTTTCCTTGAACCCTGAACGGGTTCATTCTTTTCTTTTACTTTTTATTTTTATCAGATACCGGAGTTTGACAAATGACTGTTGTTGATGAAATTAAGAAAAAATCAGTTCCCGTTGACGAAGCGATTGAAAAGCTGCTTCCTGTGACGGAACCTGCCGGGCTTTACGAAGCTTCCCGCCACATTGTCAAAGCCGGCGGCAAAAGGCTCAGGCCCGCTGTTTTGCTGACATCCGCCGAAGCTGTCGGCGGCTGCGCGGACTCAGCCATTCCGGCGGCCGTTGCCGTTGAACTGATGCACACCTTTACGCTGGTCCATGATGACATTATGGACAACGACCCCGTACGCCGCGGTCTTCCGGCGGTTCACACGCTTTGGGGCGAAGCCGGAGGAATACTTGCGGGCGATACGCTTTATTCAAAAGCGATCGAAATTATTACGGAATCGGACAGTGACCCGGTTCGTCTTTTAAAATCCGCCAATATCCTTTCCCGGACATGCGTCGGTGTCTGTGAAGGCCAATGGCTGGACATTGATTTTGAAACCCGCGATATTGTTTCCGCCGGCGAATATCTTGAAATGATTGAGAAAAAGACAGCCATCCTTTTCGGCGCGGCCGCGCAAATCGGCGCCATCATCGGCGGCGCGGATGAAAAAGTCGCTCAGGCGATGTATGATTACGGCCGTCTCGTGGGTCTGGGCTTTCAGATTTATGATGACGTTTTGGACCTTGTCACGCCCGAAGAAGTTCTCGGAAAACGTCAGGGCAGCGATATTTTTGAAGGAAAACGGACCCTTTTGATGATTCACGCGTCCGAAAAAGGCGCCATCCCGCGCGCGTTCGGCAAAGGCGCTGATTCCTCCGGCTCCGGTACCAAAGAAGACATTGAAGAAGCCATCCGAGTCTTGACCGATTCCGGTTCTTTGGCTTATGTCAAAGATTTGGCTGTCGGTTTCGTTGAAGAAGGCAAAGCCAAACTTGATATTTTGCCGGACAGTCCGAAAAAGCAGCTTTTAAAGGATATGGCCGATTATATGCTTTACAGGACTTATTAAAGAATAAAAAATAAAGAAAAATTCTCCCTCGATTCGGCCGGCCTCATTTTTGTACCAACGGGGGCAGTTCGCGTTAACGGGGGCGTTTTCGGCGCTCCGTCTCTTTTATTCTCTTTTTTAATTCTGTTTTAAAATGAACAGCTTTTTTTAAAGCCGATACGTTGGGAGAAGAAGCGGATGCCGGATTTGATTACTCGACAATCGCGCCGAAATTGGCCGAACGAACCGTTCTTTTGTATTTTTTAAGATAGCCGGCCGCCGGCTTTTCGAGGGGCGTGAATCCTTTCCGGCGTTCTTCCAAAACTTTTTCGTCAAGAAGGACGTTTAAAGTCCGGTTCGGGATATCAATTTCAATCATGTCGCCGTCACAGACAAGGCCGATGGGTCCGCCTTCTGAAGCTTCGGGGGAGACGTGACCGATGCAGGGGCCGCGCGTGCCGCCGGAGAAGCGGCCGTCTGTGACGAGCGCGACGGATTCGATCAAACCGAGACCCGCAATCGCGGATGTCGGCGACAGCATCTCGCGCATACCCGGGCCGCCTTTCGGGCCTTCGTAACGGATAACAACGACATCGCCTGCTTTGATTTTGCCTTCAAGGATTGCGGCCATTGCGGCTTCCTCGCCGTCGAAAACGCGGGCGGGGCCTTTATGCTTCATCATTTTTTCACTGACGGCCGCTTGTTTGACAACGGAGCCGTCCGGCGCGAGACTGCCTTTCAAAATGGCAATGCCACCCTCTTTATGAACGGGATTGTCAACGGTTTGGATGACTTTTTGATTCATCTTCGGGTTGACCAAAACCATAGTTTTCAGGTTTTCGCCGATGGTTTTTCCGTTGACCGTCATTTCATTCATTTCAACGCGGCCGCCGAGACGGGACAAAACGGCATAGATGCCGCCGGCCCGGTCAAAGTCCGTCATAAACCAAGAACCTGCGGGACGGAGCGACACGATGTGCGGTGTCGTTTGGCTGAGCCGGTCAAAGTCGTCCAGCGTCAGGCAAATGTCAAAAGCGTCAGCGATTGCCGGCAGGTGAAGCGCCGTATTGCTGCTGCCTCCGATGGCCATGTCGATCATCACCGCGTTTTCAAATGATTCTAAAGTCACGATTTTGCGCGGCGTCATTCCTTCTTTGACCATTTCAACGATCCGCGAGCCGGACTCTTTGGCCAGCCGTATTTTGCTTGCGTCCACTGCCGGAGACGTCGCGCACCCGGGAAGCGACAGGCCGAGCGCTTCGGTCATACAGGCCATTGTGTTGGCGGTAAACATACCGGCGCAGGAGCCGCAGCCCGGGCAGGCGTTGTTTTCCATCATCTTCAGCTTATCTTCGTTGATCTGTCCGCTTTTGACGGCGCCGACAAATTCGAACATGGAAATCAAATCCAAATCCGTGTCATCGGCAAAACCGGGCTGCATCGGACCGCCGGTCACGACGATTGCAGGGATGTCAAGGGATCCTGCCGCCATCAGATGCCCCGGAACGATTTTATCGCAGGACGGAATCAAAACCATGCCGTCGAACTGGTGGGCGCGGACCATTACTTCAATTGTGTCTTGGATCAATTCGCGGCTCGGGAGGGAATACTTCATGCCCTCGTGACCCATGGCAATGCCGTCACAGACGCCGATTGTTTGAAACTCGAACGGAACGCCGCCGGCATTTCGGATACCGGCTTTGACGGCCTCCCCGATTTTATCCAAATGAATGTGACCGGGAACGATGTCGTTTTTGGAGTTGACGACCGCAATGAACGGTTTTTCCATTTCCGAATCCGTCAGTCCCAAAGCTTTCAGCAAAGAACGGTTGGCCGCTCTTTCAAGTCCTTTTTTTGCGTTATCGCTGTTCATAATCGTCGCCGCTATGTAAAAATTATTTTGGAATGAATTATTGGATATAAAAAGAAATAAAGATGTATTAAAACTGTTGTGTTGCCGGCCGCCGCCGTTACAAACCGTCCGGAAAAGAAAGAGACTCCTGACAGAAGCTCATTTCTCTTTGGAATCCGGCTCGGATTTCGCCCGCTCGTATTCGTCTTCGGATTCCTCTTTTTCGGCTTCTTCGCCGACGCGCCGGACTTTGGTCATGACGCTTTTGTTATAAGCGTTCATGACATCTTTTTGCGTGATGATGCCGACCATCTTTTTTGGATTGGACTTCATGACGACGGGGAGGCGGGAGACATCGCAGCTGACCATCCGGTCCAAAACGACATCCAGCGTTTCAAACGGATAAGCGACGAACACGTCGGTGGTCATTATATCTTTAATCCGCTGTTCTTCGTTCTCCGGATCCACACGCTCCTGCATATCTTCAATCGTGACAAGACCCGTCAGTTCTCCGCTGCGGTTGAGGACGGGAAAACCGGCGTGTTTGCTGCTTTGCATGATTGCGTTTAACGCCTCAATCGTATTGTCCTCAAAAATCGTCTGCGGGTGCGCATACATTGAATCTTTGACAAGAATGGATTCCATCACATCGATTTCGCGACCGCCGCGGATGTGATAACCCTTGCGCTTGAGCATTTCCGTAAAGATGGTGTCGCGGTTAAAGGCGCGGGCAACCGCGTTGCTGAGAATGCAGGCCGTCATGAAAGGCAGAACCAAACCGTAATCCTGCGTCATCTCCATCAGAAGAATGATGGAGGTAAAGGCGGCGTTGGACGTTCCGGCAAAAACGGCGCCCATGCCGGCAATTGCGTAAGCGCCCTGGCTGATTGAAAGCCCCGGGAGAAGCATATCGCAAACGAGACCGAAAGCCGCGCCGAGCATCGCCCCGACAAACATGGACGGAACAATAGACCCGCCGGCGCCGTCGGAACCGATGGTGAATGAGAAGGCCGCCGTTTTTAAAACCATCAATGAAAGCAGCAAAGCAATCGGGAACGGGTTGGCCACCACGTCCAAAATGACGTCATAGCCCAAACCCAGAACTTGCGGGAAGTAATAACCGATGGCGCCAACCATCAGACCGCCGATGGCAGGCTTGAATACGCTGCTGATATTGAGTTTTTGAAAACGTTCGCGGACAAAATAGAAACATTGAATGAAAAGGACGGAAGCGATTCCCGCAAGAATTCCGAGAACAGGGAACAGCCAAAATTCATAGAATGGCTGCTGCAGGCTGTAATGCGGAAAACTCAGCGCGTCGGAGCCAAAAAACGCCTGAAAAACAAAGGTTGAAAAGATGGATGAAAGCACGATCGGAATGAATGTTTTGGCTTCAAGTTCTCCGAAAATGACTTCAACGACGAAAACGATTCCGGCAAGAGGCGCGTTGAAAGCGGCGGAAATGCCGGCGGCGGCGCCGCAGCCGAGGTAAACGCGCAGGCTTTTTCCGCGCTGGTTAAAGATTTTAGAAGCAAGAGACCCGGTACCTGCGCCCATCAAAACGCCGGGCGCTTCTTTGCCGGCGGAGCCGCCGGTGCCGATGGAAATCACGGACAAGAAAGCCTCCCCGATTGCATATTTTACTTTCAGGCGCCCGCCGTGAAGAGCGGAAGCTTCAATGACGCTTTCCACACCGTAATGCTGCTTCAGGTAATATTTTCGGATGGCGCCAACCAAAAGACCGCCCGCCATCGGAACGGCAATGAGCGCCCAGCGCGGGATTCCGTAATAGTCCAAAATGCTGTTTCCGCCGTAAAAGGCATTGCTCAAACCGTTTAAAAGAAGAGTGTAAACACCGATCAAAACGCCGGTTAAAATACCGATAATCACGGCAATCAGCGACACTTTCATTGTCGGCGTATAGAATTTCTTCAAATATGTCTTGAGAGAGAAAATCCTATCATCAAAAGATTTTCCGGAGCCGCCGTCATGAAAAAAGGAGCCGCCTGCCAACCTGAACCAACCGTAAACGTTTCAATCGCGATGAATGATGCCGGTAAATGAATATGAGCGGCATCAATAAATATGAATGAATGGGAATAAATATGAACGAAACCAACGTCCCGTGTCAGTTTCAAAAAGAACGTTTTGACATAAAACAATGTCAGAACATATTAATTGTTCGGTTCGCCTTCAAAGCCTGCCTTCTTTTCAATCAAGAAGCGGACCATTCCATGATTTTACTCACAGAACAGATTTCAGTATGCTCCGACACTACCACTATCATTTTCATAATTAAAACGGTGTTATTATAAGAGCATACAAGAGAACACACCCAAACATTACAGATGACGGGATAAACGGGCTCCACGCAAATCCCCGAAGATTGAGCAGACCTTTCTTATGAATTAAACAATAAGCAAGATACAATATGAAAAGGAACGGAATAATACCTGCATAAGGAATCCGATATTGAATGATTTCAAAAATTATTAAAACCGCGAAAGAAATACCGGTTATGGCCGTTAAATATAAAGTAACTCTGCTGATCTCTTTTTCCTTATTTTGAAGAAAGGTTGCATATGAATAATATAATGATGTAAACAGAAGCATGGAAAGGATGTGATAGAAGTATACTTCAATTCCACCCCCGAATGGATCATAAAGTCCCAATAGAATAAAACCTGTCAGAGTAAACAATTCGAACATAACACAACATGATGTAAAGCCGACACCGTAAAGAAAAACATTCAATTCAAAATTATATTTTTTCTTTAGAACAGAATAAAGAATGAAATTAGAAATAAGGACGAACATAAACACGAAGGGGTCGAGGAGGAATGATAAGGATATTACTGCCTGCCAATCGAGCTGCAGTAACATCTGCAACATTTCTGACGGGGTTATAATCCCAAAGCGAAGGAGTGACAGCAATAAAGAGAACTGAGATACTACCATCATTAGCAATAGAGATGATAAGATGAAACATTCTATGAAAGGAATTATGTGCCGCTTCTTTGATATTTGGATCATAATATCATTCCTCATTTTCCAACGAAATTAATCTTATAAACTAAACTTATGACTAAAATCGGGTTGTAAATTAAAAAAACATCACGGAACCCGCCGGTTAAACAAAACCGTGAAACATTCAATTCTTTCCTTTTATTCCACAATTTTAATCCGAAACAGAATAAAAATCGCTGCAATAACCACCGCCGCCAGCAGTAATCCCCCTATTATTTTGAGAAGACTGATAATGGGCAACCGCTCAAAAAACGTTTTTTTGTCGGTGACAGTGAATGTTCCGGTGTTGTAAATATCACCGCTGCCTTCAGGTGAGTTGCCTGTGAATATGCCGTAGTCGTTGTTGAAAATCGTGCCGTTGCCGGCAACTGTTCCATTGTTCATAAATATTCTATCGTTGCCGATATTTCCGGAATTGTTTATCTTACCGTAATTGACAAACATACCGCTGCTGTTAATCGTACCGCTGCTGTTAATCGTGCCGCTGTTGAAAATATGGCCGTCGTTGGTAACTGTACCATTGTTGAAAATCTGACCGCCTTTTGTAATCAATCTGCCGCCGTTCATAATTGTGCCGCCCCCGCGATTGGTAATATCACTGACGCAGTGGTTGACGATTGTGCCGCTGTTGTCAATCGTGCCGCCGTTGGAAATCGCGCCGATGTTGTCATTCGTGTCGCCGTTGATAATCGTGCCGCTGTTGTTAATCGAGCCGCCGTTGGAAACCGAGCCGCTGTTGTTGTTGGTAATCGTACCGTTGTTGTCAATTCTTCCGTTGTTGTCAATTCTTCCGCTATTGATGACAATCGTGCCGCCGTTGGTAACCCTGCTGCCGTAATTGGTGGAAATACTGCCGCCGCTATTGACGGTAATCGTGCCGCCGTTGGTAACCCATCTGCCGTTATTGATGGTAAGATTACCGCCTCTGCCGACAAAAATATTACCGCCGATATTAATATCAATCGTGCCACCGTTGGTAACCCTGCTGCCGTCATTGATGACAATACTGCCGCCGTCATTGATGAGAATCATACCGCCGTTGGCAACCCTGCTGCTGTTATTAATGGTGATACTGCCGCCATCATTGAGGATAATCGTGTGTTTGATTTCAAGCGTGCAGTCGTTAGGGATAGTGATGTTACCGGTTATCGTAAAATAGGAAGCCGTTGTAATTTTTACGGCATCGCCCGCGTTGAGAGCGGCAATCAGATCTTGCTGATTCGCCGCATAATAGTTTACCGCCGGCGCCGCCTGCATGAAGCCCGGCAGCAATGTCAGAATAAGAATAAGCGTCAATAAAAGCAAAAGAATTCTTTGGATAAATTTGCTTTTGTTCATTTCCGATACCCTCTGTCATCCCTTATTTTCCAACTGTTTGTTAAAATGAATGTTTAATTAAAAATGTGTTATAAAAAATATTAAA
>WRDC01000071.1 GCA_009783635.1 Methanimicrococcus sp.
GATTGTTAACCTTTTTAAAGGAATGGATTGTTAACCTTTTAAGGAATTTATTTATTAACCTGATAAAGAATTGATTTGTTAACTTAAGGAATTGGTTTGTTAACTTAGGAATTGGTTTGTTAACTTAGGAATTGGTTTGTTAACTTAGGAATTGATTTGTTAACTTAGGAATTGGTTTGTTAACCTTTAGGGAATTGGTTTATTAACCTGTTAATGAATTGATTTGTTAACTTTTAAGATGACGGAAAAGGGGAATTTCGGATGAAAAGTAAAAGATCGGAAATTATCAACGCGTTCAAAGCCGCAAACGGAAAGGCCGTTTCCGGCGAGGAGCTTGGTAAAGAGCTCGGCATTTCAAGAACGATGGTGTGCAAATACATCAAGGGCTTGAAGGAGGACGGTTACGAGATTTCATCCGCGCCGAAGAAGGGATATGTTTTGAAGTCCGTTCCGAAACTGCTTTACCCCGAAGAAATTCTTTCCGGCCTGAAAACAACGCTTTTCGGCAAAAACATTTTTTATTATGATGAAGCGGGCTCTTCCAACGACATTGCCAAAAAACTGGCGCCGACCGCAGAAGAAGGAACGATTGTCGTTGTGGAGCAGCAGACCGGCGGCCGCGGCAGACTCGGCCGGCAATGGGCTTCCCCGAAAGGAGGCATTTGGTTTTCAACAATTTTAAAGCCGCGTATTGCGCTCAGCACCGCATCCCGCTTAACACTGACTTTCGGTCTCAGCGTTGCCAAAACGCTTAAAGAATACGGCCTTGACGCCAGAATCAAGTGGCCGAATGATGTTTTATTCAACGGCAAAAAAGTTTCCGGCATTCTAACGGAAGTCGAGGCAGAAATCGACACGGTCGAGTTCGTCGTCATCGGCATCGGTATCAATGCCAACATGAGTTCCAAAGACATTCCCGATCATCTTCGGGAAAATTCGACAACGCTGCGCGACGAGACGGGAAAAAGCATTGACCGCGTTGAATTCCTTCAAAAATTATTGTTTGAAATGGAACAGGAATACATTCGTTTCAGCACGCGCCCGTTCAGTGAAATTATGGATGAGATTATTTTCCTGTCCGATACGATCGGCAAGCAGGTCACCGTTAACACGCCTAACCGGATTATAGAGGGGACCGTTGTCGGAATTTCCAAATCCGGCGCGCTTCTGCTGAAGAAAAATGACGGCGATATTGAAGAAATCATCGCCGGCCGGTGTATGTATTCCAAAAAATGAACATATAACATATTAATAACATATAACTTGTTGTTGC
This sequence comes from Methanimicrococcus sp., assembly GCA_009783635.1. Classification (GTDB taxonomy): domain Archaea; phylum Halobacteriota; class Methanosarcinia; order Methanosarcinales; family Methanosarcinaceae; genus Methanimicrococcus. The sequence goes on from WRDC01000071.1 coordinate 1,274, forward strand.
CGGAACTTATTCATTTACAGATGAATCAGGGAATCAATCAAAAACGGAGGTAAAACAATTCAGCCCCCGATAAAAAAAGATTTTTTAAATTTTTTAAAAAGAGAAACGCCCTTCTCGAAAAAGTGTTTCTTCATTTCCGCTTTTCTTTTAGCTTTGCTTTTTGCCGCTTCCGCACTTTCTCTGCCGGCGGTTGCCAATGAAGAGAGGAATATCGATGTTATCATTTCGGACGGATACATAATTCTCCGCGATGAGAGCCCTCAAAATTTCCAGCAAGGGTATGCCGTCTCTTTAAAAGGTTACGGCGCCGACAACGTTTTAATTGAATTCAGATGCAATTATTCCACTCCGTTAACAATCGGGAGCGTTGTTTTAACAGAGGGGGAAACCGTTCAGTGTTTCCGCCGAACTTCAGAGGGGACCGATTTGGTTTTGATGTTAACGCTGGATAAAATGTATTTAAATAATTCTCAGATAATTGCCGGCTTTTCGCACGTCTACCAAATGAATGATGTAAATTTCGGCAATTATTCCGACTCGGGAGATTGGACATTATACGCCGATTTTTTGGATGACCCCTCCGTTCCCGACCGCCCCGGCGGTCCTTCCAGAAACGGAACGGATATCAGGCAAGATTTGATTTCCGAACCTCTGTATATCATTTTATTGATCGGCCTGATAGCGTGTATCGTCATCGTCATCGCCGCCGTTTCAAAAAAAGATTCTCGCAAAAAATGAAAAAGTAAAAGAAAACAAAAAGAAAACAGAACGAAAACAAAAAGAAAACAAAAAGAAAAGAGGCTTATGTTAAGCCTCAGAGGATACTCTCATAGTATCCTTTTCTTCTTCCTGTGTTGTCCTTATCTTTTTTCACAGAAACAATCAGCCTCTTCCTTGTAACAGGCTCCAGCCGCTTCCATTCAATAACAGCGTCCTCTTCCAGAATGAAATCTTCGGCTCTTTTATCAATCAATTTACCGTTAACCTCATACAGATAAAACCCCTTTTCGCCGTCGGCAGCAACGATAAAGTCTTTTCCGTCGATATTTTTGACTTCAATAACAGAGACACGTTTAAAAGCTTCCATAAGCGTCGTTCCTTTATCAACTTCAAATTTTTTAACCGGCGCAAAAGAATCGAAAACGCCGCAGAAGTTATTTTTCTGAAGCGAAAAAACGTGCGTCCTTCCATAAACTTTCCGGCCGATCAGTCCGGCTTTTTCCAAAACGCTAATATGTTTTGAAGTCACCGGAACGGAAATACCTAATTCGCGCGCCAATGCGGAAATGTGGTAGTCCTCTTCTGCCAGCAGCTGCAGTATTTTTTGGCGCGTCCGGCTGGTGACAGCTGAAAACATCAATGTGTTTTCCGTCTGGCTTTCTTCGTTGGGAGCTCTGCCGCGCTTGTCGGCAGTGTTCTTTGTCTCTTTGTTTTGCTCGGTGGCTTGCTCTGTAGCTTGCTCTGTAGTTTGTTCTTTGGTTTGCTTTTTGTTTTGCTCTGTAGCTTGTTCTTTTGTTTGCTTTTTGTTTTGCTCTGTAGCTTGCTCTTTGTTTTGCTTTTTGGTTTGCTCTTTGGCTTGCTTTTTGGCTTGCTCTTTTTCCGGGGGTTGCTTTTTCGAAGGCATATGATTAGAAATATCTTTCATAGTGATAAGTTTTGTTACCTATTCAGGTAAAAAATGAAACATCATTTCTCCGGACACAAAAACCCGAACGCCCCTTTTTCGAAAAACAAAAAATAAGTTTTTTTGAAAAACCGGCGTTCCGTTTTTCTTTTAATTTGAAAAAAAGGATGTTTCCATTCGGAAGAAAAAAACTTAAAAAAAGGGAAGACGGGGTACCGAAGGTACCCCCATGCTATCCGGGGTGCCGTAGGCACCCCAAAAACAAATAAGGACTCCAAGTAAAAGGAAAAATTGCTCCCGTCGCCCGAAGGGCGACAGGAGCAATTTTTGATGGCAAGATTAATAAATCCCATCCGCCGTTTTTTGTGTATGGTCAGAGTCGTATTGGGCGGGACTTTTGAATATTTACACGCCGGCCACTCCCGGCTTGTCGAGGAGGCCTTCCGAATTCTGAAGACTTCGGGCGGCGGCATTGTCCATATCGGTCTCACTTCCGACAAAATGGCGGCCGGAAAATCCCATTCCGTTTCAAATTATGACACAAGGAAACAGGTTTTGATCGACTTCATTTCCGAAGTGCTTCACGAACTTGAACTGCCGGATGACTGTTATTTGATTTCAGAACTCGAAGACAGTTTCGGTCCGTCCGTTTCCGGTAATTACGATTATATTGTCGTTTCTCCGGAAACCCGTGCCGGAGCCGACAAAATTAATGAGGTTCGCCGGAAAAATAATTTGCCGCCCATTCAAATCCTCGAAGTCGAATTTGTGCTGGCGGAAGATACGATTCCGATTTCATCGACGCGCATATATAACGGCGAAATCGACAAAGAAGGCAGAGTTCGCCGCGGCGGGCAAAACTAAATATACTGTCGCATCTCATTTTTATCTATACATTTTATCCATACATTTTATCCATATATTTTATCCATATATTTATTCAATATTCATTTGATTTAAAAACCGGAGGGTTCACATTGGGTCGCATATTCTCAGACACAGATAACCGTATTTTTCATAAATTAGCGCCCGAAGCGGGCGGCAGTACAGATTCCGGCGCCGGTCATCCTTTTCCGTTCATTTTAAGGCCGGTTTCCCATCGTTTCGCCGAAAGCGGCGAGGATTTCCGCGAGCGGCTTTCCCGGCTGGACAATGAAGAAATCGAATATCTTGCCGATTTGGTTCTTCAAAATCAGGAGGAAATCACAAGTTTGGATGAAGAAGACATGGAAAGCTTCTTGGACTTAGTTGAAGAGAGAATCTCTTTTGATAAAAAAAGAGAAATCACGCGTCATCTCGGAATTGTGGGATAAAAATGGTCAATACGAAGAAATTGAAGCTGCATGACAGATTACTTTTCGGCACCGCCGGCGTTCCGGTCAGTTCCGCCGGGCGCGGTACTGTTGACGGAATCCGCCGCGTCCGCGAACTCGGTTTGGATTGCATGGAGCTTGAATTTGTTCAGGGCGTCCGCATGGGCGAAAAAACGGCAGCGGATGTCAACGAGGTTGCCGGCAAAGAAAATGTTGCGCTCAGTGTCCACGGCCCGTATTATATCAATCTGAACGCGGCGGAGAAGGAAAAACTGGATGCCAGCGTTCAGCGCATTTACGACTCGGCGCGTATCGGCAATTTTTGTTCCGCCACAAATATTGTCTTCCATCCGGCTTTTTATTTGAAAGATGATAAAAAAGTTGTCTTTGACCGAGTTTTTGATTTTTTGAAGAAATTGGCGGCCCGTTTGGAAGACGAGCAGATTCCCGTTACGCTTCGCCCCGAAACGACCGGAAAGGCAACGCAGTTCGGCGACACGGATGAACTTTTGTCGCTTTCCGAGGGGATTGACGGCGTTTTGCCCTGTTTCGATTTTTCTCATATACATGCCCGTGACGGCAAGCACAACACATATGAAGAATTCAAAGAAATCTTCGAAAAAATTGAAAAACGTCTCGGGAAAGAGGGTTTAAAAACAATGCATTGTCACGTCTCAGGCATTGAATATACGGCGAAAGGCGAGCGCAATCATTTGATTTTGGAAGAATCCGATATGAATTACAAAGATTTAATGAAAGTCTTTAAAGAATTCAAGGCGTGCGGTACAATTATTTGCGAAAGCCCGAATCTTGAAGGCGACGCGCTGCTGATGAAGAAGACTTACGAATCTGTCTGATAATTTTCGCTCAGCTTTTGAAAGGCGGCAAATAAGCCCGGTTAAAATCGTATCCTTTGAAATCGTTTTGCCGTTTCAGACGGCCGTCCGCCTGTAATTTTCCAAGCAGTTCGACAACGGAATAAGCCGCTCTCGTAACGCCCATGCTTCTTTTGTCGGTATCGGTTCCGGCAACATATAAATTCCGGACCGGCGTTCGGATGTCGGCAAATTTGCCGTTGACCGTGATTGCCGCTTTTTCGGGAATCACGATTTGTTCGTGGCGCATAATGACATGCTTTTCAATGTCGGGCAAAAGCGTAAAAAGTTTATCGTAAGCATCGCCGATTTTGGATTTGACATCCTTTTGCTGCGGAATGAAGGCAAATCCGGCCGTTTGACAGCCATCGGGCGCCAGCGACGGGTCGTAATTGCTGATCGGACCGCCCCAATACGGCAATCCCTCAAACTGCACTTCCGATCCTATATAATCAAATTCGGGACGCTTTTCGTCCATGCCGATCCAAATGCTTAAACTGACGGTGTGGTCAATCCCTTCCAGCAGATCCACATACGAAACCGGCAATTCCAGCATACTCGGAAGAGCGCTCGCAAATCCGGTGTGAATGATCAAATCGGCATAGTACTCATTTTCCGCCGTTTCAACACCGATTGCCGTAACGCCTTCGCCGCCTTCGTCATCGCCGCCTTCGTCATCACCGCCTTCATTTTTGCCGCCGTCCGTTAAAATTTTTTGGATATGCGTTCCGGTTAAGATGTTAACGGAGGAAGGCATGGATTTTAATGTACAGTCTGTAATCGCCTGAATTCCGCCTTCCGGATAGCCCTGCGTTGAAAAACCGCCTTTGTGCATCATTGTTTTACGGAAGGCTTCCAAAACGGAGTCGTTGTCTTCCGATTGTGTTTGGTCGGCAGTTTTATTTTTTCCGGATTTGGATTTCTTTTTCTTCTTACCCTTTTTATCGGGGCCGGCCGGCTCGTCCTTCTTATTTTTCCGCCCTTTCTTTTTCGTGTCGGTTTCGCCTTTGACGATTGTTAAATATTCATCGTGTGTCAGTTTGTTCTCTTCCTTTACAACGCCCGCGCCGGCAGCCATCCGCTGAACGGATGTTTCTTTCATGCCGCGGCCGGACATAAACATGGAAAAGGTGTCGGCAAACGCCAAAGTTTCATGGCTCAGCCCTTCCGGCAGGCAGTCATAAACGGAAACGCCGGAAAAATCAGCGCCGCGGCTGACTTTGAGCATGACCGAGCCGACGGTTTTGGCCAGTTTCATCCGGTCGGCAACGGGGAGATAATCAAATGTTAAAAAGTCGCGCACATTGGTCGGGCAGCGAACCAGCTTGGAGTCAGGCGAGCGAATGTAATAATTGCCGTACGGACGGAAAGCCGGCGTGGTGTCAAAATACTGATCCATCAGCATCGGCAGCGGGCCTCCTCTCAGCGAGGTAATGGCGTGAGGGCCGGTATCCACCGTAAAGCCGTCAACGGAATAACTGCGGCAGTTGCCGCCGACAACGTCTTCCTTTTCAAAAACCAAAACACGGTTGCCGTGTTTGGAAAGAACGAGCGCGGAAAGAAGACCGCTGATACCGCCGCCGATAACAATGACATCGTACTTGTCGTTTTGCATTGCTGTAACACCTGTGTTGTTATAATAGACAGACTATGAAAAAGTAAACCCTTCAAAGAATAAAAAGATATCAGATTATGACGAGGTTATAACCGTTAAAATCAAAAGGTGTAAGGAATAAAAAGATGAAAAGCTGAAAAATTCAGCTTTCAAGATAAAAATCATTTTTTTTAATCAGAACGTTCAAAAAATCAGAACATTCAAAAAATTTCGGGAACAAGTTTCCGGGCAACGGCTTCGTAAGCCTTTGTCAGGTCGCCGTCACCGAATCTGAAAATGTCTTTATCAAAGGATTCTTTTGTGACTTTGTCCCAGATGCGGCAGGTGTCGCAGGAAATTTCGTCAGCCAAAAGGATTTCGCCGCCCGCGCGGCCGAATTCAAGTTTGAAATCGGGCAAAAGGTAACCGTTTTTATCGAAATACGGCACCAAGATGCTGTTGATTTTAAGCGCGGTTTCTTTAAGACGCGCCATTTCCTCATAAGTGGCGATGCCGAGAGTGAAAGCGATGTCCTCATTAATCATCGGGTCCTGATAGTCATCATTTTTGTAGTCGAAAACAACGATCGGCTTGTCAAA
>WRDC01000072.1 GCA_009783635.1 Methanimicrococcus sp.
ACTGCCGTTAGTGTAAGCCTGTTTTGATTTTTCCAGTGTGGCGGCTTCTTTTTTCGTTGCTTTGTCCAAAAGTTCAATGATCGTTCCGGTGTTTTCAAAAAGAACGGATTGGACTTTTTGAATGGGAAGCGACGCCGGCGCGCGGACAAAAAGAACCGGCCTTTTCTCCGGATTTTGAAAAACGGAATCATCGGCTTCGGTATAATCATCGAAAGCGGCTTCTTCATCATTGTTTTCATACCGTACCGTATAACTGAGTGTTTTCTTGCGTTTTTTTGAAAAGATGATAACGCAATCCAATTCATTCGGACCGGCTTTGAATTTGGTCATGACCGTTTTTTCACCGGCTGCGGGTCTGACGGGCGGCATAATTCTCAAAATTGAAAAATAAAAAAATGAAAATCTGAAATTTTCAAAAAACAAAAAACGGATGAGTTTCTTTGTCTGAATCTCTTGTCCAAATCTCTTGTCCGAATTATTTTAATTATTTTACGAGTTATTTTGATTATTTTAATTTGTGACGGCGCGCCAGTTCCGCGGAAATGTCATCCGGCGTCACGCCGCATTCAAAAAGCATCACCAATATGTGGAAAAGGAGGTCGGATGTCTCTGAAATAATATCTTCCCGATTTCCGTCTTTAACGGAAATAATGGTTTCCGTTGTTTCTTCGCCGACTTTTTCCAAAATTTTGTTGATGCCTTTGGGGTCGTCCAGCAGCGCGCAAACATATGAGCCTTCCGGCTTGTTTTTGCTGCGGTCTTCAATGATTTTGTAAATCATGTTTAAAACGGACAAATCGGTCGGAATTTCCGTCATATTTTCAGTCTCCTGTCTTCCTTTGCAAATTTTAAATTTCTCTCGGGTCGGTAATTTCGCCCGTAATGGCCGAAGCGCCGGCTGTCGCGGGCGAGCACAGATAAACAAACGAATTCGGGCTCCCCTGCCGTCCTTTAAAGTTCCGGTTCGATGTGGATAAACCGACTTCGCCGTCGCCCAGACGGCCGAAAGAGCCGCCCATACACGGACCGCAGCACGGTGATTCTACAATTGCTCCCTTTTCCATCAATGTTTCAATATAACCGGCGCGGTACACTTTCATATACTCCGTGCGGGACGCCGGAACGACGATCAGGCGAACGCCTTTTGCAATCGGGTCATTGCCCATGGCTTCCATCATAATTTTAATGTCTTCAAAACGGCCGTTTGTGCATGAACCGACGAAAATTTGATCCAGCTTGGTACCGGCGACTTTCGTGACCGGTTGGACATTGTCCACGTTGTGCGGGCAAGCGACCTGAGGTTCCAGCTCTGAAACATCATAACCGCGGACTTGGGCAAAGTTCGCGTTGTTGTCGGATTTCAAGTCCGGATTCAATTTGTAATCCGGAATGCGTTCTTTAATGTAAGCTTCCGTTGTTTTGTCGGGTTCGATTAAACCGGCTTTGCCGCCCATTTCGATAGCCATGTTTGACATTGTCATTCTTTCAGAGACCGGCAGGTAATGAATGGTTTCGCCGGCAAATTCGGCCGCCATATAGCGAACGCCTTCGGCGCCGACATCGCCGATGAGATGAAGAATCAAATCTTTGGAATAAACGCCCTTGGGCAATTTTCCTTCAATATTGAAGCGGATGGTTTCGGGGACTTTAAACCAAAGTTTTCCCGTCGCCAAAACGGCCGCCATGTCGGTGGAGCCGAGACCTGTTGAAAACGCGCCGAGAGACCCATACGCGCAAGTGTGCGAATCGGAGCCGACAATTAAATCGCCGGGCAGCACATGTCCCTTCTCCGGCAGAACCTGATGGCAGACGCCTTCATAAATGTCATAATTCAAAATGCCCTGTTCGGCCGCAAATTGTCTCAAAAAGATATGGTTCTGCGCCGCGTTCACAGAGTCGGCCGGTGACTGGTGGTCAAAGACAATGACAACTTTTTCCGGATCCCAAACCTTTTTTTCCTCTTTGTTCTCCATAATTTCGTAAAATCCTTTCACGGCCAAAGGCCCGGTAATATCGTGTGTCATTGCGCGGTCAATCGCGGCAATCGTAAACTCGCCGGCTTTGACGGGACGTCCCGAAGCTTTGGAAAAGATTTTTTCAGAAAGTGTCATTGGATTGTTTACCATTTTTTCAACCGTTCCCGATAAAGTTCTTTGTTTTGAATTGTCTTGAATTGTTTTGATTGAATCTTTCAATTCATTATAAAATTGAAAATCAGATGCAATATTTAATTGTTGCCCGTCTACTTTCCCCTGATTTAAATAATTTGCCAAATTATCTGTGGTTATTGACCGAATTATCGTAAGTTATTGGCCGAATTATCGTAAGTTATTTTGTATTTTGTTATTTTGTATTTTGTTATTTTGTTATTTTAATTCGGGTATGCGGATTTGTGTATGATGAACGCCGCAGCCATCATAAACGATAAACTTCAAAACGCCGGCCTTTAAATCATTCAATGCATTTTCAATGCCGTGTTCCGTATTGAATAATACCCGCCCGCCTTCGTCTTTTACATATTGCCGTGTTCTTAAAAGGTCATCCTGTTCGGCAAGCTGTCTTTCTATAACGGCTTTGACAAATTCATCGGACAAAGCGGCATCTGTTTTAGAATTCCATGACAGGCCCTCACATTTACAATCTTCGATGCCGTTTTCGTCTAAATAAAAAGGATAGGTTCGGCACAAACCCGGCCGGACGTCATAAATGCCGCATCTTTTGGCTCCGGCAGACTCGGCAAAACCGGCGGCTTCCGCGGATTTGGCGGAGCCGGCGACCTCCGCAGATTTGGCGGAACCGGTGGCCTCCACAGATTTGGCGGAACCGGTGGCCTCCACAGATTTGGCGGAACCGGCGGCTTCCGCGGATTTGGCGAAGCCGATGACCTTGGCAGACTCAACGGCTTCGGCGGAGCCGGTTCCGCCGGCGGGGCGGGAATTCAAAAAAATGCAGCGGCCGTTTTCGTCTCTTTGAAGCATCCAGCCGAATGTGTGAATGCGTCCCTCCTCATCAATTTGATCCGGTATGGATTTTACAATTTCGGCAAAACGTTTCACATCGACCTGAACGGAAGACGCGCCACCGTCCGTATAAAAATCCGGAAAAAGAGGGAGAATAAAATCTGTTTTGCGCATTCCGGTAGCGTTTTCAATCTTTTCGATTTCCTGCGGCAGAAGAAATACGGAGTTATCCGCCTCTTCTCTTTGGCAGCACCGGCCGCAGTATGTACAAGAAAAGCCGGCGTCTTCGATGTCTTCTCGGATTTGGCCGGTTTTGTTTTCATAAAAGCCGAAAAGAAGCTCAACTTTGGAAATGACGGCGTTTTCAAAAGCCAGATCTGCCGGGGCAAGAGAGACCGTCGTAATATCACCGGTCACGGGAACGGCAAAACCTGAAAATTCTTTTTTGGAAAATGAGGCAGTCATCTTATTTTGTCTTATATCGGAAAGGTGGATATAACATTTTATGCTGCAAACGCGTGCAGAACGGATAAAAAAATACAAAAATACATATAAATGTACCTTGTAATAATTATTGTAATCAATTAAGCACGTCATTGTCCGTTGCAAACAATAGAAAGGTGTCAACAGAATGTGGAAACCGATTCAAAAAAAATTTGAAAAATATCCGGCGCAGGAAAAGGTTGTGAAGCTTCTTTTTGAGCGCGGTTTTCAGGTGAACGCTGAAGGAAAAGTCGTTTCCGGCAGCATCGAAATCCCGCATGTTCAAATCGGCCGGGAGGCGGGCGTTGACCGGCGCGTTGTCGACGCAACGGTCAAACATATCATTGAAGACGAAACACTTTTCGATTTTTTCAAAAATGTCCGTTCCATTCCTTTTTTAGTGGATGTCGCGCCGTATTTGAATTTGGGCGTTATTATCATTATCCCCGATGACGGCGCCGGCATCGGCATCATTGCAAGCGTTACAAATGTCATTTCGGAAGCGGGAATCCGCATTCGCCAAGCCGTATCGGATGACCCGTACTTTAATGACGAACCGCGGCTGACGATTATTACGGACCAAAAGATTCCGGGACATCTGGTTGAAATGATCCGAAACGCCAAAGGCGTCAAAGGCGTGACGATACACTGACTAAAAAATTGCGGCCTTTGCGAAGGCGAAGGGAGCAATTTCCTCAATTTTAAAGCACTGAAAGGCTGTTTCATTTAGAATAAAATTTAAAAAAGAAGACGGGGTACCGAAGGTACCCCCATGAACAGACGGGGTGCCGAAGGCACCCCCACAAACGCCGGGCGGACTCCCCCCGCCCCGAAAAATTGCGACCTGAGCCAAAGGCGAAGGGAGCAATTTTTAATGACATATGTTTTTTGAACCGTTATGTTTTAAATCAGTTTGGCATTATTGTCTTTTGTTTTACGAAAGTATGATTTATTTGGAAACAAACTAAATTGTATGTTTTTGTAAATGTATGTCGTGTTTTGAACGGCTGTTTAAAATACGGCACGGTTGGATTATTAACAGGTGGTTTAATAAGATGGTGCAAATTTCAATTATTATGGGTTCCGAATCGGACAGAGCAATTTCAGACAGAGCCGTTTCTGTTCTTGAAAAAACAAAATATACGTATGAAGTGGTCGTCCTTTCCGCCCACCGCAATCCTGATGACTTGGAAGCCTATGTTAAAAACTCGGAAGCGCTTGTTTTTATTACGATTGCCGGTCTGTCAGCCGCACTTCCGGGCGTCGTCGCCTCCAAAACCAAAAAACCTGTCATCGGCGTTCCCGTCAGTGCAAAATTGGGCGGGTTGGACGCGCTTTTGTCGGTGACGCAGATGCCGCCGGGCGTTCCGGTCGCCGGCGTCGGTATCGATAACGGCGCCAACAGCGCGCACTTAGCGATCCGCATATTGGATTTATTGTATCCGGAATAATTGTATCCGGAATAATAAAATATTTGAAATATTTGGCATCCGAATACGAAGGTGAAAAGGCTGTCCTCGTTTTACCGACTTCTTTTAGAAAAAAAACAGCGCTCTGAAATCCCGATATTCGGCTTTGCCGACACAGATTCTTGGGAAACCGATAAACAATATCCGGTTCCCCCCGATTTTTATCCGAAGTCCGTTTATCCAAACGCAAAGACGGCAATTGTCATCGGTGTTCCCGTTATTCTTCCCGTCATCGAAACAACGCCTTCCGTTTTTTATAATGAACATTACCACGTTTTAAACGCGCATTTGGATTCGGAAGCCCTCAAATTGTCTTATTATTTGAACGACCATGAATCATTGGCTTTTCCGATTCCGAGAGACGGCTATTCCGGGCTGGCCGCGCTTAAAAAAGACCCGACCGGCGCATTTTCTCACAAACATGCCGCATATCATGCCGGTCTCGGGACTTTCGGCAGAAACAATACGCTGCTGACTCCGAAATACGGCCCGAGAATCAGATTTACAACGGTTTTGACATCGGCAACGTTTGAAGAATTGGGCGTCCCCGGTGAAACCGCCGAACAAATCGAAGAAATGAAGAAAAAGCGGCTGTGCACCGAATGTATGGCTTGCGCTCGTTTTTGTCCGACGGGAGCCGTGTCGAACGATAAAGAAAAACCGTATCCGGTTTCACGCATCGATAAAGTGAAATGTACCGATTACAGCGGCATTCTGGGCGGTCAAGGCATTTCGCCATGCGGCGTCTGCATAAAAGTCTGTCCTGTCGGAGAAGACCGAAAAATCTTCAGCCGCGAAAATATTCAAATCTATGAAGAGAAAGCGAATGATAAAAGGGACAAAAAGCCGAAAAATGAAGCGGATGAAAAATTGATACAATCGTGGGCGCATATTCGCCGCTACGGAACGAAATAAAGAAAAAAGAATCGGAAATCAGATATATTTTGATTTTCCGCTGTATTCGTTTTGTTTATCAATGCTCATTTGAATAAGTATTTCAAATATCTGATGAACCGAATCGACATCCAGTCCCCGTTCAACCGCCAAACTGGAAGCGCGGTCAAGAACTTTTCGGATCTGCTCTTCATCAACGATAGGCTGATTCATTTCTTTTTTGGAAGACAGGATTTCACTGGCCAGATTGGTCCGAATTTCAATTAATTCAATGATTTCTCTGTCAATCAATCTCATCTTTTCACGCGTTGTTTCTAACATACCGGTCGGCATTTTTACCATCCTGTCCATTTAAACTACGATTACAAAGTGATTGTTAATTCTTTTATAAATTTAATCCCATTCAATATAAACTTTCAGGCTCCGGAAAAAAACGGATGATAAACATTATTTTTCATCGTTGCCATCGTTATCGTCGTTGCCATCGTTATCGTTGTTGTCATCGTTATCGTTTTTGCCATCGTTATCGTTGTTGTTATCGTTATCGTTGTAATGTGCGCAGGTTTTAAATCATCCTTTAAAATCCGCCAACTCCTTCTTTTCAGCTTTCATAAACTCCGAAAAACGGCGGCTTTCCGACAAAGCATCCCGATTGCACGTTTTTGTTTCAAAAATAAGACCGTTCGGATATTGTTTTTTCCAATCGGCCGTAATTTCTTTTTTCAGAAGGTCAAGACCGGCTTTTTCCGAATCGTTTAAAATTTGGTCTTCCGGCAGTAAAGCCGTGAAAGACGGGCCGGTTCCCGATAATCCGCAAACGATATCGTATTTCTTTCCGAGTTCCATACAAGAAACGGCCGGCTCCGGATCAAAGCCGAGAACGCCGCAATACAGAAGACCATTCAGCTTCATTGCTTTTTTGTATTCGCCGGCCAAGGCGGCCTCAAAGGCAATTTCAACAAGTTCTTTGACCAAGAGAGAACGGGAAACGTTTGTCTGAGCGCTGTAGACTTTTGTTCCGGGATTTAAAATCAGGACATTGTAATTGAATTCTTCCCGGCTCAGCAACTTCATTTCTTTATTGTCCGTGACGGCGACGCCGCCGAAAAAAGAAGCGCAGGCATCATCATAGGCGCCCGTAATTGTTACGCCCGCGTCCCGCGCCGCGCGCACGCCGAGCTGTACCGTTTCAAAAGGCGTCAGTTCACCGCCGACAGCGTCCAGCGCAGCCAAAACGCACGCATTTGCGGCCGCACTGCTGCTTTTTAATCCGCCTGCCGCGGGAATGCCGCTTCTCGTCAGAACGGAAGCGTTTTGCCGGCAGTCAAACTGTTCCAAAACATAACTCACGCACAATTCAATTAAACGCGAATCCATCTCCGGATTTTCATAACTTTTTCCGCAAACGGAAACTTCTGACCCTTTTTTGACAGACGCGTTTAAGCAAACT
>WRDC01000073.1 GCA_009783635.1 Methanimicrococcus sp.
GGGGAAAGCTGAACGGATGAGAAAACCGTCTGGCCGCCGCGGGCGCACATCATCTGCATCATTTCATAAACGAACATCTGCATGAGCTGTTCGAGTTCCTTGTCGGTTTTGCCCACGAAGTAGGGCGCAAGGAAGGTTAAGAAGTTGTAGAAGCCCTGTCCGCCGGCAAAGTTGGTCTGGGCGGACCCCATGACCTTCACCGCGTGAAGGATAGCGACTTCAGCGTTCATGGCCGGCCCCGCAACGCTTGACTGAACGCCGACGCCGTCGGGCATGAGACCGTAGTAGAAGAAGTATCTGAGGTCCCAGTCTTGACAGAACGGGCGGGTTCCGAAGTATTCCAAATCATGGATATGGAAATCACCGTTTAAGTGAAGGTCGGCCAGATTGCCGGGCATCAGCAGAAGGTTCTGTTCCTTGGACATCTTGTCGGCTTTCTTTTTGTGAGATGTTTCGGCGTTGTCCAATTGGTTGGCGTTGTCGTGGGATTCGAATCCGAGACCCGTGTCGATTTCGCAGGCATCGTATACGGACGCGCCGACTCTTGTCATGACGTTACGCCATTCGGGATGATTCCGCTCCAAAAGAATGCAGTTAACAATTTCGCGGACAAGCGGACCGGAAAGAAATTCGACTCCCATTTTTCGAATGCGCGATTCGGCTTCTTTTGCAATATCGTTCGCTTCTTCTTTGGTGATTCCGGGAACGTTATAGAAACGTTCCGCAAGGGGTGTTTCTTTCAGTAGCTGGCGGACGATTATATTCCTGTCCCAATCCATCATGTAGCCGTTGGTTGTTCTGACCTTAGGTATTGTCGGAACCGTCCCGCCATCGAGTGTCCGCTGGACTTGGCGGGTATCTTTCCCTTCCGAGGGTTTGCTGAATTCTGTTGACATTGAGTCATTCTCCATTTTTGCCGAAGTGTAAATAAATGATGATATGATGATAAAGTGATTCATGCGGCGCGATAAGTGAAAATATATGTGTGTGTGGTGGTGTGTGTGTGATAAGTGATAAACGAAATGTGTGAATTTTTTGGGTTATAGCGGCCGATGAATAAGCCAATTTGTAAACAGCGTTTATGATAACGCTTTGAGCGGCACGAAATTTATGGGATCAGCGACATGATTTCTTCTTTGACAGTGTTTCCTTCAAATATTTCTTTGTAAGTCAGGAACGTGCTGTCGATTTGGAGAACCGGCGCGACATTTGTAAAGATATTGTTCATGGCCAACTCCGTGAGGGCATCGGGTGTTCCCATGTTCATTTCTTCATACGCGACATTTTTGGATTGGAAGTAGCCTTTCAAAATCTTGCATTTCGGGCAAACATCCGTTGTGTATATAATGATCTTTGACAAACTTTCACCTAAGATTCGTTGTGAACAATGCGCAAGCAGTTGTCCGGCGGAAAAGACAGTCCTTAATTTCTGTCTTGTTTTCGAAAGGCAGAAACCTTTCAAATGTCATTTCCGTTTTTTTATTACAGTCCGACAAAATCAATGGTCGGAAAGATTAGTGAAACTCTAATAATTGTTTTGTTATTTAATAAGCTTTTTACTATCTGTTTTGTATCCAGACTTTAGAAACAGCATCGGTGCAGGGGAGGATATGTGTTCAAAAGAAGAGGAGGCTTTATATATTTGCGCAGATGGGTTTGATAAACAACTTGGTAACAGATGTGATAACAGTCGGATGATGTCGAAAAATAACCATAAAAACAGACATAAAAAATCATAAAACCACCATAAACAACCTATAAAACAGCCCATAAAACCCAACATAAAAACCAATCAAAAGCAAATCAAAAACAAATCAAAAACAAATCAAAAACAAATCACAAAAACCAATCACAAAAACCAATCAAAAACAAAACAAAAAAATCAATCAAAAACAAATCACAATAATCAATCAAAAACAAATCACAAAAATAAGAATTAAAAGACGAAGTCAGAATCAGAAACAAAAGAGAAAGGCAGGTATTAAAAAAATCATCCGACATTTGTCAGTTGACCGGTTTTAGACAAAACAACAACGCGGCTCGGCTCGGATTCGCCGGCATATTGATATCCGGCAAATGCCGCAATTTCACCGGCAAACGCCCGAATCTCTTCCTGTTCCGCCATGTTGGCGCGCGTCAGGCGCAGTCTGGAAAATCCGACATGCATGTAGGATTTGACTTCAATGAAGTCCGGTTCCGCAATTTTGATCAGTTCGGCAAATCCGGATGCATCGGTCATGTTCAAGCCTTTCACGGCGGTCATCCGAATAGCCGTGCGGACGCCTTCGGCTTTCTTTTCTTTCAGAACCGTTAGGGATTCCGTAACGTTTTTCCAAAGGTTTTTGTTTTTCGGCCGGCAAATGTCATGATACATTTCAGGCGTTGCCGCGTCCAAGCTCATGTAAAGCTGGGTCGGCCTGATTTTTCGGAGCATATCGGGATTGGTTCCGTTGGTAACAACAAAAACTGTCATTCCGGCTTTTTCAAACTCCCGAATCAATTCCGGCAGCCGCGGATAAAAGGTCGGCTCGCCGGAAAGAGAAACCGCCGCGATGGACGCATGGACAGCTTCTTCCTCATGCTTTGGGACCGCATTCGGTGAGCCTCCGAATCCGGTGATCAGTTTCCGGTGGGCTTTGATGCTTTCCCTCACGATCGTTTCAGGATCGTCCCACTGATCGGGAAGGGACGCTTCAACTTCTGTCGGGCGCCAGCAAAAAACACATTTTTGATTACACATCAGTGTCGGCGTCATTTGAAGGCAGCGGTGTGACGTCACGCCGTAAAAAGAAGATTTGTAGCAAACGCCTGTGCCGTTCATGGAGTGTTTCAGCCACGCACAGGTTTTAACGGCGGAATGGGCCCCGGCTTTGGCATAACCTTGGCGGCGCGTCAGCTCGTCAATTGAAACGTCTTCGGGAGAATAATGAAACCGGCTTCTTTCGGAAGGCAGAGGAGCGGAAACTTCGTTTGACCCTTCGTTTGACCCTTCGCTTTCTTCCATATCAACGGCCGGTTTTTTTTCATTCATTCTTTGACCCGAAGTAAAAAAATGCGATCAAACGATAAAGTACCGGTTGTTGCCGCTCGGTTTTTCGCGTTCCGCCGCGTCGGCGCCGATCAAGCTGGCGATTTCAAGCCCGTCGCCGCCGATATTGGCCAATGAGGAATACAGTTCATCTTTGGAAATGTACTTCTCGGTACGCGTTTTGTCTTCCGTTTGAATCTTTACGGAAATTTCGGATTTGATGGGGCTTCTGCGGATACATTCCGAAACAATGGCAGCGTATTGCGTGGCAATGATTTTCATGCAGTCAAAAATCAAATTGTTGGCAATGGCGTCATCGTCGTCGATTAAAATTTCCGTCAGTTCAAAAGAAGCGATGCTTTTACGGATATATTCGACAATATTCTTCGGGATTTTCTGAAGCTCGGAATCCTCGATCAAAACCGCCAAATCCGTGTCGGCCGTGATGTCGCGGCCGTCATCATAAATCGAAAAATTGCCGTTTTTGCGGACAATGCGGAGAATCTTTTTCTTATTTTCAAGGTCCAGCGAAAAGTTGTACAGGTCGTCATACTGAACGGAAAGGACAATGAATTCCGCCAAACTGAGCACGCGCGGCTTTTGTTCTTTTGTGAACAGGCCGGTAGTTGCCATAAACGGCAGTGAAAAGTCGCCCAAAAGCCTTTGGACGGTTAATTTGTCGTCAACAAAATGAAGTTTGTAATTGAATTGCAAGCCGGAAGCATAGCAGTAAAGCGTTCCGCCGAGGGTTTGGTCATAAGAAATATCGTAAACGCGTTTGGCGCCGTAGACGCTGGAAATTAAAAACGGGTTTAAGATTTTGATAATTTCGGCTTCCTTGGATTTGATCTGGACGGTGGAACTCTTTTTCAGGGAGGATATCTCGGCTTCATACTCTTCGCGCGTCCGGCGAATGAATTTATCACAGACTTCCACGATTTCGCCAATACACGGCCCTAAGAGAGCGGCTTCGTCATTGTCTTGCTCAGCCGGCAGAAAATGAATCATACCTTCTTTGAAATTGCTCAAAATAATGATTTTTCGTTCAAAAACGGCGCTTTGGTCTTTTTCCGAGTCCTTCAATTCCATGATTTGGTTTTCGAGAGGCAGAATTTTTTCAAGACATTCGACATAATTTTTCAGGTCTTGAATAAAATCCCGCTGGACCGGCAGTTCTGTTCCGTCCTGATAAGTGTAAAGCATAAACCCACCTTTGAATTGTTAATTTGCAAACGATAAAATGATAATAATAACGTGACGAATAATGATAATATTAATGATAATGATTAATGACACAGTAAAAGGAAGAATTTTTTTCCTTTATTCAAATCTACTCAAACATACTTATAATTTATTTTCTTTTTAACATTTTCGTGACTTTAAAAAACGGAGTTTTAAAGGAAATGCGTCATGGAATGTTGTGACGAACGGAAGCCGGCTTTGATTTTGAACGATACAATTAAAAAACGGAACATATTTTGAAAAAACAAATGACGAAATGAGAAACGACAAAAACGAAAGTAAAGAAAAGAATCCAAGATTGAAGAAAACAATCCAAGATTAAAAAAAACAATCCAAGATTAAAGAAAACAATCCAAGATTAAAAAAAACAATCCAAGATTAAAAAAAACAATCCAAGATTAAAGAAAAGAATGCAGAGTCACGATAAAGAACAAACTGCGAATCGGCGTTCAAATCCGGCCCTTTTTATATATCATCTATACATCAGGAACTTTTATATTTTTACAAAATCATCTTCAATCATGAAAGATTCAAAGATTCGCCGCACTTCTTCATCCGACTCGCTGTCCAAATATAATGACTCTTCTTCTCATCCCCCCGATTCCGAAAAACCTGAACCGGGCAGCTCAAAAGATAATCGTTTTTTTATGTCTTTTCAGCGCCATGAAATCCCTGAGGCCAAACGCTCTTACATTGAGTCTTCCCGCCCGAAATTTGATGCGTATGAAGACAGGCAACCCAAAGGTCTGTATTCTAATGCAAAATCTAAAGTTGTCGATGATTACGCGTCCAATACGGATTGGCGAACCAGAATCCAAAAGGCGGTTGCCGATGCCGATGTAAGTGCCCGCCCGCCGGAGAGAAAATTTGCGCCGTGGCCGAAAGCTCCTTTTGATCAGATGCATCCGGAATCTTTGACGGACGAACAGGAACCGTCCGAGAAGGTCAATGAAGATAATATTCTTTGGGAAATTGATGAAAAAATAACCGCCGGGTCTGACACCGCTCCTGAAAAAAATCGTGCCGAAGCTTACGCGGTCTGGCTGGCCGAACGGAATGCAAAAATTGCCGGCGATGAAAAGAAATTGATTCAAACCGCTGCCGATAAGCAAAAGAAAAGGCAAAAAGCCGAAGCAAAAGACAAAGCAAAAGCCGAAGCTTATGACAAATGGCGGACCGAACGCGATCTTAAAATCCGGAATGAAGATGCGGCGCTTAAAAAGAACGTCGCTGCGAAACAAAAAGCCCGAAAATACAGAGAATTGCATGACGCGTGGAGGGCTGAGCGGGATGAGCGGATCTCAGCGGAGGAAGAGAGACTTCAGAAAGAGACCGCTGCCAAATTAAAAGCGCAGAAAAATGCCGAAGCTTATGCCCTGTGGATGAAAGAGCGCGAGGCCCGTCTTCGCGCCGAAGACGAGCAGCTTCGGAAAAATGCCGCTGCCAAATCAAAAGCGCAGAAAAATGCCGAAGCGCATGACAAATGGCTGGCCGGCCGTGACGCCCGCCTTCTTGCCGAAGATGAGCAGCTTAAGAAAAATGTGGCCGCCAAGTTAAAAGCACAAAAAAATGCCGAAGCGCACGACAAATGGCTGACCGGACGCGAGGCCCGTCTTCGCGCCGAAGATGAACGGCTTAAGAAAAATGTGGCCGCCAAGTTAAAAGCACAAAAAAATGCCGAAGCGCATGACAAATGGCTGACCGGACGCGAGGCCCGTCTTTGCGCCGAAGATGAACAGCTTAAGAAAAATGTGGCTGCCAAATTAAAAGCGCAGAAAAATGCCGAAGCGCACGATAAATGGCTGGCCGGACGTGACGCCCGCCTTCTCGCCGAAGATGAACAGCTTAAGAAAAATGTGGCTGCCAAGTTAAAAGCGCAGAAAAATGCAGACGCGCACAACAAATGGCTGGCCGGACGCGATGCCCGTCTTCTTGCTGAAGATGAACAGCTTAAGAAAAATGTGGCTGCCAAGTTAAAAGTGCAGAAAAATGCCGAAGCACACGACAAATGGCTGACCGGACGCGATGCCCGTCTTCGCGCCGAAGATGAACAGCTTAAGAAAAATGTGGCCGCCAAACGAAAAGCGCGGAAAAATGCCGAAGAACATGATAAATGGGTATCTGAGCGTGACGCGCGTCTTCTTGCCGAGGAGGAACAGCTCCGGAAAAATGTGGCCGCCAAACGAAAAGCACAGAAAAATGCCGACGCGCATGACAAATGGCTGACCGGCCGCGACGCCCGCCTTCGCGCCGAAGAGGAACAACTCAAGAAAAGCATTGCTGCCAAACGAAAAGCGCAGAAAAATGCCGAAACGCATAACAAATGGTTCGCTGAACGCAACGCCCGCCTTCTCGCCGAGGAGGAACAGCTCGCGAAAAACGTGGCCGCCAAGTTAAAAGCGCGGAAAAAAGCCGAAGAATATGGTAAATGGTTGGCTGAACGCGACGCCCGTCTTCTTTCCGAGGATGAGCGGCTTAAAAAAGATGTTGCTGCCAAATTAAAAGCCAAGAAAAATGCCGACGAATACAATAAATGGTTAGCTGAGCGCGATGCCCGCCTTCTCGCCGAGGAGGAACAGAATCAGAAAAATCTCGCCGCCAAACGAAAAGCTCAGGAAAATGCCGAAGCACATAAAAGGTGGCTGGCGAACCGGCAAAAGAAAATTGAAACGGATGACGCGGCGCTTTTAAGCCGGGTTGAAGCGGAAGCAGCCAAAGCGGAAGCGGCAAGAGCGGAAGCGGCAAGAGCGGAAGCGGCCAGAGCGGAAGCAGCAAGAGTGGAAGCAGCAAGAGCGGAAGCAGCAAGAGCGGAAGCAGCAAGAGCGGAAGCGGCAAGAGCGGAAGCGGCA
>WRDC01000074.1 GCA_009783635.1 Methanimicrococcus sp.
CTGAGCTCAAGCGGGCTTGTCGGGCAGACCAGCAGGGACATAATCGGCTTTCTTCTGGCTTCTTCTTCATTGCCGCCGTAGAAGGCTTTGACGATTTCCCAGTATGTTTCAACATTTTCGCCGACAGGGTCAATGTCGTGGTAGTGTTTTTCAGTGTTTGTTAAGGGTGTAAAGACTTCATGGACGTCCTGCGCGCCTTTGCCGGCCCAATCTCTCGCGGAAACGGGAAGGGAGAAGTAGTCGATGTTTTCGGCCCAGTCACAAAGTTTTGCGATGTCGGCAATGTCCTGCTCAACAGAGTCGACCGTTTGGTATTTTCCGGGGGCGATGTAGTTCGTCATCTTAACGCCGGTACCGAAACAAGTCCAGTGGACTTTGCCGCCGCACTCCTGAACGGTGTTGTATTTCTTGTTTCTGGCCCAAAGGGTAAATCTGGACGGGGCGGTCTGAAGAGCTCTTCTGACAAGGAACTCGGGGATTTTAACGACCTTTGTTTTCTCATCGACCAAACAGCCGTTTTCTTTGAAAACCGCTCTGGCGTTTGCATCGGAAACTTGAATACCCGGATCGCTGAGGACATCCATCGTTGCTTCATGGATAGCTTTCAGCTCGTCTTGGGAAAAAAGTTCAAATTCAATGCCGTTGATTGATTTTGTAGCTGCGAATGCATTGCATTTTGACATATTTTTAGCCTCTGTTTAATTTTGTAATGCAGAATAAAACACGTCATTTTTAACGTGTTATAAACACCAAAAGGGATAGCATCGGCTCATCCATTGATCGTTTAGACTTCCCGAATGAAACAAATTGTATCTACTGGCATTGTTTTTATTCTGTGTTCGTATGAAACATGAATTTTAATTTTTGTTTTTATTCTGTGTTCGTATGAAACATGAATTTTGATTTTTGGTTCTTTGTTCGTATAGAACATCAATCATGTCGGGGGGAGGAGGTGAATGATGAAGCGCAAACTTCAACATTTTAAACGGACCTGCGGAATTGTTTGAAAAGCATTCAAACAATTCTCGCGCAAATCCAAAAGTTACTCAATGATTACTTCTTCAGTTGGTTTCTGAAGGTGTCACAACAGTTGATTTTTGTATCAAGAACTTTCTCGATGTTCATTTTTGCGGCGATGCCTTTCGGAGCGCCCGGAACGGATGTGACAACACCGATACCGAGTTCTTCTCTGACATCTCTCATGGCGTATTCGTCAGCTAAGTCGAAGGGGTCAACGCCGACTTTCTTGGCGACGTATTCTTTGGCTTCCTTGACTCTCATGCTCTTGGCAAGCTGCATACGGGCCACGAGGTCGCCGCCTGCGCGGATACCGGTCATACCGGATGCCATGATGTGGGCAATCGGCATACCGAGCGGGTCACCGACACCAATCTATATACCGTCAACGCCGGTCATTTCGACCATGGCTTTGCTGGCGCGCGTCACAGCGTCGATCGGGGGCGTTTCAAGCATCGGGATACCGCCGACGCCCATACCCATATCGACATGGAGCGGAATCTTTGAAACTTTGGAAACCGCTTTGATGAAAGTGATAGCGCGTGAAAGGTTCCACGGGAAGGAACGGCTGGTGTTTGTGTTCACGACCGGACCGAAGATGTTAGCTCCCGCTTTTTCGACAAGTCCGACCTGCTGGTGCGGCCAAAGGCCCGCAAGGATCCGGCCTTCAAATTCGAGCATACCGTGCATACCGATGATGCTTTCGCCGGCCATGCCGACTTCGATGTACATATCGGGGAATTCTTCGCGGAGCGCTTTCACCGCGTTAAGGGTCGCGTAAGCGTCTGCGTCGCCGGCAGCAGCCGTTGTGTCCAAGTTGACACCGTCGGCGCCGGATGCCATTAATTTCTGCATAATCCAAACAATGTCGCGCGTCAGGTGTTCCGCGGAGTGTTCCATGGAAGCGAAGGCTTCTTCGAGCTTGAAGGCTTTAAGCAAGTCTCCGGGGTTCTCGAACGGACCGTCGGGCGTGTAATAAAGACCCATGTTCGGCATAGCGCCGTAAAACAGCGGGATAATCATGTTCTGCTGAGCGACTTCCATCATCTGGCATTCGTTGGAAACGATGGGCTTTACGGGTTTGAAGCTGTAGTCGATGTGGCCGAGTTCCATTGTGTCCGCGCCGAAAGCTCTTTCGTGCATCATCATACCGACAAGGCGGCTGGACGGGATACCGACGCCGCTGTTGCCTTGGTCACCGTCTAAACGGATGGTGCCGATGTCGTGAGTGACCGGAACTTCCATGCCGAATTCGACGGCAACGGATTTACCGGGCATAATACAAATTTCAATAATCTTGTCGATTTCATCAGCGGAGAGGTCCGGAATTTCGCCGTAGTCAGCCGCGTTACCTGCGCCGGCAATTGCTTCTTCCTTAATCTTGTCCCTGGACATAGAAACGCGTTTGCCGTCACCCATTCTTAAATAATATTCTTTTGCCATAATTTTACCACCATTCAATTGTAATTAATAGACTTACAACAGGAGCGTTTTGGCTCTGTCGACGGCTTCTGTTGCGTTTTCTGCATAGCAGTCTGCGCCAATCTTTTCCGCCCATGCGGTTGTTGCCGGTGCGCCGCCGACCATGACTTTAACTTTGTCTCTCAAGCCGTTGGCTTTGAGGAGTTCGATAACTTCTCTTTGGCCGTTGAGGGTCGTCGTCATCAAAGCGGACAATCCGACCATATCGGCGTTGTATTCTTTAACGGCTTCAACAAATTTTGCGATCGGGACATCTCTTCCGAGGTCATGGACTTCAAAACCTGCGGACTGAAGCATTGTAGAAACGATGGATTTGCCGATGTCGTGAACGTCGCCCTCAACTGTTCCGTTGATAATGACTTTCTTGATTGTTGCGCCGGCTTCGCCCATGTCAAGTGTGCTGACAGCGGATTGCATACCGTTTGCGGCCATCATGACGTGGGGCAGGAAGAGTTTTCCTCTCTCAAACCGGTCTCCGACTTCGGTCATGCCTGCTGCAAGGCCGTCAATAATCTCAGCGCCGGGCATACCCGCGTCAACAGCTTTTTTTGCCGCAGACATAATAACATCTGCTTTGCAGGTGACCATTGCTTGTTTTAATTCGTCTAAAATTGCTTGTTTATCCATTATATTTACCTCCGTAAATAATCAAGTTATCCAAAAATTTTATCAATTTTCTTCAAAATCCGTTTTGTGATGATTCGGGGCGTTCAAAAGATGTAAAATCACATACATCCCCCCATGTACAATCCATAAAATCCCCGAGAAACGATTGTACTTCTTTTCAAAAGGGTTGGAATATATATAGTCTAAACCATTTTGAGTTTCGATTTTGGGGAAAAAATCATCTTCCGTTAAGAATTTTCAGAAAGATTTTAGCATTATAAAGGCATTATAATTTTCAAACAGATATATGATTCAACAAGATTTTTATTATTATACAAAAAAATTGTTTCCCGCACTTTCATTCTCCGTTCACGGCCGGCCTTCAGAAATTGAGGCGGCCGCTTCGCTTCAGCCGCGATTTTTCTCCGGACTTGAAGTCCGAACGCTTAAATTTTGCGCCGGAGTGAAACGGCATCTGTAAATTTTAACTCTGTATTGCTGTTGATAGAAACGGTTAAATCATGGAGGTGTATTGTTAACAGCAGTTATTTTTAATCCGTATTCGTTAAAATGATTTGCTGCGTCTGTCCGCTTTTTTTCGTGTGATTGAACTTGGTGGAGGGTTGTTTGCTGCTTTTAATGAACAGGGGATATGGTTTCAAATATAAAAGTGAGAAAAAATGCAATTTTGCCCGAAATGTAAAAGCATGATGATGCCGGCCGGCAACGAATACAAATGCCGGAAATGTGGCTGCACCAGTGCGGCGGAAAAATCCTCCAATGCTGTCTTTAGGAAGGAAATTCAGGAACGTGAAGTTGTTGTTTTGGAAGGCGATATCGAGGAAGGCCTCCCGAAAACCGATGTCATGTGTCCCGAATGCAGAAACCGAACCGCTTATTGGTGGCTTCGCCAGCTGCGTTCGGCCGATGAATCCGAAACCCGCTTCTTCAAATGCACCAAATGCGCTTATACGTGGAGAGAATACGACTGATGATTGGCTTTCAAGTCAGCCGGCGTTTTTAAATATTTCACATCGGAACGGATAGTAAATATTTATATTTGGATGCAATTATAACATCCGAAATTCCATTTGATTACTTTACAGATTCGTAAGTGTTAATTAACCGTAAAACCATTCAATTTATGACTTGATCATTTATTGAATTTTATTGATTATTAAAATGAAAAGTGATTTCTATGCTTAAAGCCTTAATCGATATCGATCTTCTTCGGGACTCCATCACGGCGCTTTCCGTCATTGTCAGTGAAGTTCGCCTGAAAATTAAACCGGACGGCATTTCCGTTAAAGCCGTCGATGCCGCAAACGTCGCCATGGTCATCTTTGACTTAAAAGCTTCCGCATTTGAAAGCTATCAGGCCGACGAAACCGAAATCGGTGTCGATTTGATGAAACTCAACGACATTCTCGGCATTGTCGAGAAAAAAACGTTGGTTGACATGGAACTTGATACCGCCGCACAGAAGCTTCACATGAACTTCGGCGGCTTGTCCTATACGCTGTCCCTTTTGGACCCGTCCACGATTCGCTCCGAGCCCAGAGTGCCGCAATTGGACCTTCCGGCCCGCGTTGTTCTGAACGGTCAGGATTTAAAGCGCGCCGTGAAAGCCGCCGAAAAAATCAGCGACCATATGACACTCGGCGTTTCCGGCGACACTTTCTTTATGGAAGCCAAGGGTGACACAGACCAAGTCCGCTTGGAAATGGGAACGGACCAGTTAATTGATCTGAAATCCGGCGAAGCCAACTCTCTGTTCTCGCTGGACTATTTGCTTGACATCGTCAAATCCGCCGGCAAAGCCAATGAAGCAACGCTTTCTATCGGCTGTGACTTCCCGATTTTAATCGAATTCGATGTGGCTCCGAACGTCTGTCACGTGACATTCCTGCTCGCCCCGAGAATCGAATCAAGTTAAAAAAAATACTCCCCCGTCACTCCAGTCATAATTTTTCAGAACGGGGGAATTCGTTTGCATTTATGGGGTGCCTTTCGCGCCCCGTCTTTTCTTTCGTTTTTTCTTCTGTCTTTTCTTCCGGCTTTTTCGTCTTTTCTTCCGGCTTTTTCGTCTTTTCTTCCGGCTTTTTCGTCTTTTCTTCCGGCTGTTTCATCTTTTCTTCCGGCTTTTTCGCCTTTTCTTCCGGCTTTTTCATCTTTTCTTCCGGCTTTTTCATCTTTTCCGCTTTATTCCGCCTTTTCTTTGCCGATTCTTGTCATCACTGCGGATAATTTCATTCCCTCCGGTTTTGAAAACAAATGCCGGCCGGCAATTTTTTTACCGAAAGCCCAAAAAATAAAGCATGACCGGAAAGAGAATGACGCCCATGAGATGGGATTTCCGGACGCCGAGAAAAACCGGCAGAAATCCGATAAAAACGGATGCCAGAAATAAGACAAAGCCGTAAGAGCCGGTCATCAGGAAAGTCAGCGATGACAAAAAAACCAATATGAAAGCGGAGAGATACTTATAATTGATTTTTTGCAAAAGTTTCGGAATCCGCCGGCCGGCTTGAAGGGTTGAAAAATAAGACAGAAAACCGGTCAGAAAAACAACCGCGTAAAAAAGGAAAAACAGGTCAAGAGATACGTCGTGAATGCCGGCGTTTGAAAGGATGCCGCGAATAGAAACGACTGCTCCGCTTCTGGATTTTCCGAGAATGAAAAAAGCGAGCAGACCGAAAACCGCATTAGCTGTACTGATTGCGGAAACAGAAACAATGAATTCTTTAGCGTTTGTTTCTTCAATGGCCGCTGAATCAAATCCTTCAACTTTTGTTTCACCGGCAGATTCGGCCTTGTCATTGGTGAAGTTGACCGGATACGGTTTTCCGGTGAATATGCCGGCCAATATCGCGGCGACTGAGGAGGAAATTCCGGGGATCCACGAGACAAAAGCGCCGGCGGCTGTTCCGATAATTGTATTTCGTATCAAAAGAGAAGACGGAAATGAATCACCTTTCTCCCGAACGTTCGGGATTTCGGAATCCGTCAAAAGACTGATAATAATTTGAGGAATGCCGAAAAGGCCGCTGAGAAGCGGCATCAAAACGGAAGTTTCGGAAAAAACCGATACCGGATTTAGCGAGTTGTCCAATCCGAAAGCCAAAAGGCCGAGAAAACCCGCGGCCAAAAAGACAAACGTTGCCCGCAGAATGGAAGGCAACTCTTTTTCGGAAAGCAGAATAATGAGCGAAAGGGTCAGTAAAAACCATCCCATATGCGGCTCCAGAACCGGATAGAACCGGTGTAAAAATAATGCCATCGGAATCATGAGAATCGGAGAAATCAAAATAGACCCGATGCTTCCGAGCGCCGACAGCCGGACCGCCGAATAGCCTTCGCCGGCCAGCAGCAGACGATGCCCCGGCAAAACGGCAAGCGCCGTGTCTTCCCCCGGAGCTCCGAGGAAAATGGCGGGAATGATATTATGAAAAGTATGGGAAACGGCGCAGGACAGAATGATGACGCAAATCAGGACGGGCGTCAGGCCGGTGAGATAAAGAAGGGCGGCGCTTCCGGCTAAAACGGCGGCAATGTTATTCGTATGAATTCCGGGCACCATGCCGGTGAACAAACCGAAAATCCAGCCGGCAATGACACAGCCGAAAAATAAAACCGCGGGGTTTAGGAGCGCCGGAAAGAAATCGGAAATCATGCCGTTGAAGAAAAGGAAAAAGGATATCAAACCGCCGAAATTTCCAAAAACATAAAGTTTAAATGAGAAAGGGCTCGTTTTTCAAGCATTAAAACCGCAAATTCAAACGGGACAGATAAACGGGACAGATAAACGGGACAGATAAACAGGACAGATTATGACAATAAAATGCAGGAAATGCAGTACGCCGTCAATTATTTACCAGCCGTACTCCGGCCTTCACTTATGCAAAAAACATTTTTTTGAAGATGTGGAACGCAAAGCGAAGCTCACCATGCGCCAGCGCTATCCCGTCAAAAAAAACGATGTCATCGCGGTTGCGTTTTCCGGCGGC